>JAYVJN010000137.1:0-5801 GCA_043769325.1 Acidobacteriota bacterium | reverse complement strand
AATTTAGAGACGGCGACGGTGTAGTTTTTGGCGTCATCAATCGGTTTGCCGTTGACCGTGACGCTGACCAGACGTGCGCCGGACGCGGCGGCGGCGTTGTAAACTAAACGCAAGCCCGAAACTTGCGGAAATTCGCCGGGTTCGGCGGTGGGCGCGGCGCGTTTGAGGCCGTTTTCCAGCGCGGCGCGGAGTTGTGCGCCCGTGACTTGCAGCTTTAGTACGGGGTCGGCGTAGGGCAGCATCGCCAGCACATCGCGTTTGGTCAAAGGGCCGGCGGGGATGAGGTCGTCGGCGCGGATGGAACCGCCGTTAAAGATACAAAAGTCCGCGCCCGTTGCCTGACGAAAGGCGTCGGCGATGTATGAACCGATGTTGGTTTCGCGTTGGCGATTGGCCGCGCTGCGGGCGTCCAGCGCGATATTGGTGCGGCCCACAAGTTGCGACAATTCTTTCAGATAAGCCTGATATTTGCTCATCGCCGCTGTGAAAGACGGGTCTTCGGGTATTTCGGCGGTGACGGGAATAACTTTCCAGTCCATACTTTCCAGCCGGCCCGTCGTTTTGTTGATGTGCAAATCAAACTGCCCCAGTTCGCGGGCGTCGGAGGTCATCTTGAAAATCGGCGCCCGGCCCGACAAAGATTGCAGCAGCGAGTGTTCGTGGCCGCCAATAATCATGTCAATATCCGGCGCGCAACGGGCCAACTCCTTGTCCTCGCGCATGGACAAATGGGTGAGCGCGATGATGACGCCCGCGCCTTCGTTTTGCATTTTCGGCAGGTAATTCGCCGCCAATGCGCACGGGCTGAGAATATCGTTGTCCGGCCCAGGTTTCGAGGTGATTTTCGTATCCGGCAACACAAAGCCAATGATGCCCACCTTTACGCCGCCAATCTCACGGATGATGTAAGGCGGCGTCGCGCCGAACGTGCCAAGCGTCTGTTTGTTGATGACATTAGCATTGAGCCAAGTGAATTTCGATTCTTTCATGCGGTCAAGCAACACTTGCGGCCCCATGTCGAATTCGTGATTGCCAAAAACGGCGTAATCCAGCCCGATGGCGTTCCAGGCGTCAATCATCTGCGCGCCCTTGTATTTGATGGATTCGACGGAAGGCGAAATCGTGTCGCCCGCCATGAGAAACAAAGTGTTGGGCGATTCGGCCAGAATCTGTTTTTTCAGCGTCAGAACGCGCCCCAAACCGCCCCGCGTCCCCCGGTCAACCGGCGTAAACTGATAGACATCATTGACTTGCAGCAACGTCACGCGCACCGTCTCCGGGCTTTGCGCGACAGCGGCAGAAATCCACAGAGCGGTTAAAATAAAAGGTAAAATTCGTTTCATCATAAGTTTTATAAGCAGGTGAGTAAAAGTTGTGCCGGATAATAAAAGCAGGACTTACGCAACCGAAGTTCAGAGTTGCGCCTTCGCGTCGTGATTGGCAGCGTAAAACTCACGCCTGAAGGTGTAACTCTGAACTGCCCTGTCCATTTATTTTGGTAACGCCGGCAAATTCACTTGGCTGAAAGCATACGGTTTGGATTATACTCGCGGCAAGCGCAACGCGCCATAGTTTTTAACGCAATTTATGAATACCCGTTTGCAGATAGAATTGGCCGCCGCAGCGCGTGGCGGCGGAGACGTGGCAGAGTTTGTTTACGACGACGCGCCTGGCGATTTCAAAGCCGAAGAAGGCGCAGTCGAAGCCATGCGCTTGGAGTCCGGCGCAGTTCGCCTGTTGCTGGGCTTGGGCGCACGCACGGAGGCCAACGCCGCCACGCTCAGACAGATGGCGGGCGTGGCCGTGCGAGAGGCGCGTAAGCTGCGCGTCCGGCATTTAGACATTTTGTTGCCCGCTGACGCGCCGTTCGCGCAAGCCGCGTGCGAAGGCGCGATTCTCGGCGTTTACGAAAATAATTTCTACAAAAAAACAGACGACGCGCCGGCCCTGGAGCGCGTGTCTCTCGTCGTTCCGGCTCTCACGGATGATTTGCGCGAAGCTCTGGAACGCGGGCGCATCGTGGCCGAAAGCGCAAATTGGGCGCGAACATTGGCCGATGAACCGGGCAATATGCTCTGGCCGGCAGAGTTTGCGCGACGGGCCGCAGAAATGGCGGTGGAGTTTGGCCTTACGGTTGAAACGCTCGGCCCCGACGAAATCCAAAGGCGCGGCATGGGCGGTTTGTGGGGCATCGGCAAAGGCTCGGAGAATCTCCCACAAATGATTGTCGTCCGCTACGAACCCGCAAACGCTGTGGGCGATTGGTGGGCTTTTGTCGGCAAAGGCATCACTTTTGACACCGGCGGCATCGGCATCAAACCGGCCCTACATATGGAAGCCATGAAAGACGACATGGCGGGCGGGGCGGCGGCTTTGGGCGCGTTACGGGCCTTGGCGCAGCTAAAATCACGGCAAAGAGTTGTCGCCATCGTGCCGGCGGCAGAAAATATGCCTTCGGAAAAGTCCATTAAGCCCGGTGACATCGTAAATACGTTAGCCGGCTTTACCCTAGAAGTTGTGGATACAGACGCCGAAGGGCGCGTCGTCTTGGCGGACGGCATCGCTTACGCCAAAGAGTTGGGCGCGACCCGCATCGTGGATTTGGCGACGCTGACCGGCTCTATCATCATTGCGTTGGGCGATTACCGCGCCGGTCTGTTCAGTAATAACGACGAATGGGCCGGACAAGTCTTCGCGGCGGCAGAGCGGGCCGGTGAACCCGTCTGGCGAATGCCGGTGAGCGACGATTACAAGAAACTCATCGAAAGTAATATCGCCGATTTTAAGAATTACGGGCGCAAACCCGACGCCACCGGCGCAGCCTTGTTGTTGAGTAAGTTTGCCGGCGACACGCCCTGGGCGCACCTTGATATTGCCGGCACTGCCTGGCTTGACGAAGCCCAACCGCACGCGCCGGCTGGCGCAACGGGCGCGGGCGTCAGAACTTTGGTCGAACTTGTATTGGGGCAGGAGAAAAAAATATGAACCATAAAGATTTCATCGCCACACCAGGCGAACGGATAAAACTGAAAAAGTACGATACGAAATTCACGGGCGAGTTTAAGAGCCGTGAAGAAGCCGAAGCAAAGCTGGCAAAGGATATTCAACGGCTGGCGAAATACCAGGACGTGCTCTACGCGCAGAACACTTACGCGCTGCTCGTTGTTTTTCAGGCGATGGACGCCGCCGGCAAAGACGGCACCATTCGCCACGTTATGTCGGGCGTCAACCCACAAGGCTGTCAGGTTTTTTCCTTTAAGGGGCCTTCCGCCGAAGATTTAGACCACGATTATTTGTGGCGTTGCCAGCGTTGTCTCCCCGAACGCGGGCGCATCGGCATCTTTAACCGTTCGTATTACGAGGAAGTTCTGGTCGTGCGCGTGCATCCTAACTTTCTGGCTGGTCAACAGTTGCCGCCCCGCGCGAAAAAGAAAAATGTCTGGGAAAAACGCTTCGAGGAAATCAACAACTTTGAGAGCTACATCTCACGCAACGGCATCGAAGTGGTGAAATTCTTCCTCAATGTCTCGAAAGACGAGCAGAAAAAACGCTTCCTAGAACGCATTGACCGGCCCGAAAAGAACTGGAAATTCTCCGTCAATGACGCCAAAGAGCGCGGCTTTTGGGACGAATACATGAAAGCATACGAGGATATGTTCACCCACACCAGCACCAAAATCGCGCCCTGGCACATTATTCCGGCGGACAATAAATGGTTCGCCCGTGCCGCCGTCGCGGATATTATCGTCTCCAAACTTAAATCGTTGAACCTGAAATATCCTGATGTGAGCGAAGCCCACAAACAGGAACTGTTGCAAGCCAAGGCTTTGCTGGAAGCCAGTTAAACGCGCTGGGTTGGCAGGTTAAGAGCCTGGCAGAGCAAATGAGTGCCACCTGCGGCAGAGGATAGGCCGGTTGCCAAAACCTTCCGCTGCCACAGGTGGTACTCATTTGTCACTCAGAGCCGAAAAAATCTTAAAAATTTTGTCATATATTTTGGAAAAGACGCGGCGTTAAATCTTTCTCTTGAGTACCGAAGGAAAGCTTGGCAAATACTGGCGCAGTGGCAGGGAAAGAGGGGTGGCGGCGGGCGGGCGCGGAAGCGCCCACCGAGGGAGCCGACCCTGCGGGGGCGGGCTGTGGCTTGAGGTCGGAAGGGTTCGACAAATCTTGTTTCCCAACCTCAGCGCGTTTACGCTATAATGCCTCAACAAGTTAGCGGAACGCAGAAAATAAATGGCACGATTTTAACTTGAAATGGGTGTGCTTGAGCGATTTAGTAAGTGTCGCAACAACTAATTTGCGGCAACGCTAAAATCGCCGGCGTAAGTCTAAAATATGTTTGAACGCTACACAGAAAAAGCGCGCCGGGTCGTTTTCTTTGCCCGCTATGAGGCATCACAATTTGGCGCGCCGGCGATTGAGCCGGAGCATTTGCTATTGGGCTTGATGCGCGAAGACAAAACGCTGGCCGGGCGTTTCTTCCCGCGCACACAGATGTCGGTGGAGGCGATTCGCAAAGAGGTGGAATCGCGCACCGTTTTACGCGAACGCATTCCGCAATCGGTGGAATTGCCGCTCGCACCCGAAACCAAGCGCGTGCTGGCCTATTCCCACGAAGAATCGGAACGGCTGCAACATCGCCACATCGGGACGGAACATCTGCTCTTAGGGCTTTTACGCGAAGACCGTTCGCTGGCGGCGGAAATTATGTATGAACGAGGTTTGCGGCTTAACGGCGTGCGCGAAGAAGTAGCCCGCCAATCCGGTAGCGGCGGCAACAACAGCAACAAAAAAGATGTGCCGCATCTGGCTGAATTTTCCCGCGATTTAACCGACGACGCGCTCAACGACAAACTCGACCCGTTGGTAGGCCGCGACGACGAAATTGAGCGCGTAGTGCAGATTCTCTGCCGCCGCACCAAGAATAATCCGGTCTTGATTGGCGAACCGGGCGTGGGCAAAACAGCCATCGTCGAAGGCTTGGCGCAACGCATTGTGCGCGGCGAAGTGCCCCTGTTCTTGGAAAATAAACGGATTCTTTCGTTAGATTTATCGTTGGTCGTAGCGGGCACCAAATATCGCGGGCAGTTTGAGGAGCGGCTCAAACAAATCATGCGCGAACTGGCCGACAATCCGCAATACATCGTTTTTATTGACGAACTGCACACGCTCGTCGGAGCGGGTTCGGCGGAAGGCTCTCTGGACGCCGCCAACATTCTCAAGCCCGCTCTGTCACGCGGCGAAATCCAGTGTATCGGGGCCACCACGCCGTCCGAGTTTCGTCGTTCCATTGAAAAAGACCGTTCGCTTGAACGCCGCTTTCAGGCCGTCAAAGTCGTGCCGCCGAGTGAACTTGAAACCATTCAAATTCTCGAAGGCTTGCGGGAAAGATATGAGGCGTTTCATCAGGTGCGCTACACCCGCGAGGCCCTCGAATACGCGGTGATTCAATCCTGCCGCTATATTCCCGACCGCTTTTTGCCCGATAAAGCCATTGATGTATTGGACGAGGCCGGTTCCCGCGTCAAGTTACGCGCCCGCCGCGAACAGGACGATATGAATTCCTGGTTGCCGCCGATGCTCAATGATTACAAAGCCCCGACGACGACTTTTGGCGGCTTTTCCTCGTTCACGCCGACGCCGATTGAAGACGAGTTGGTAATGTTGGCAGAAGTTACGCGAGACGACATTGAAGAAGTCATCGCCCGTTGGACGGGCATCCCCATTACCTCTCTGAAAGAAGAGGAGATGCAAAAACTCCTCCGCATTGAAACAGAACTGCGCGAGCGCATTGTTTC
>JAYVJN010000136.1:0-5767 GCA_043769325.1 Acidobacteriota bacterium | reverse complement strand
GCGCAGAGCGAAACGCCTTTGCCCTTGCGAATGCTCGACTATTACGTCGGTTTCAAACGCCGGCATTCGGGCAAACGCATCCGGCAAGCCTTAGTGGTTCTGAAAGATAACGGCGAAGCCATTGCCGAACGCTACGCCGAAGATGCGGTTGTCTGCGCTTACACGGTAGTCAAACTGTGGGAACAAGACGCCCGCGAATTGTTGAAATACGACGGCTTAACGCCGCTTGCGGTATTGTGCCACCCGGCTAACGGCGGCGAAAATCTGCTCCGCGCAGTAGCGGATGAAATCGCCCACCAACCCAATTTAGAGTTGCGGCGCGAGATGCTCAACGCCTCACAGATATTCGCCGGTTTGCGTTATACTACAGACTTGATTCGGCGGATTTTGCGGAGGACAGATATGTTAGAAGAATCGGTAATTGTTCAGGAATTCATCCAAATGGGCCTACAAAAGGGCTTACTGCAAGGGCGGGAGGAAGGCCGACAGGAAGGCGAAAGTTCCCTGGTGTTAAGACAATTAACCCGCCGTTTTGGTGAGCTTGCGCCCCTTTTGCGTAAGCAAATCATGGCCTTGCCTTTACCGTTATTAGAACAATTAGGCGAAGACCTGCTTTTTATCAGCACTCAAGAAGAGCTAACACAATGGTTTAAGGAACATACCGGGAAAAAGTTCCGGTAAACTTTGAGGCAACTATAAGATGGCAGTTTTAACCATGCGCGACGCTCTGAACGCGGCGATGCGCGAAGAGATGCAACGCGACCCCACCGTTTTCTTGATGGGCGAAGAAGTTGCCGAATATCAGGGCGCATATAAAGTCACACGCGGGCTGTTGGAGGAATTCGGCCCCAAGCGCGTGATTGACACGCCCATTACCGAACTCGGTTTTGCTGGTTTGGGTGTGGGCGCGGCGATGTCCGGCGTGCGGCCCATTGTGGAGTTTATGACCTTCAACTTCGCGCAACTCGCCATTGACCAAATCGTCAACCACGCCGCGAAGATGCTCTATATGTCGGCGGGGCAATACAAAGTCCCCATCGTTTTTCGCGGGCCCAATGGATCGGCGGTGCAGGTCTCTTCGCAGCATTCACAGGCTTTGGAATCGTGGTTTGCCCATTTTCCGGGTCTCAAAGTGGTCATGCCTTCAACTCCGGCGGATGGCAAAGGCTTACTCAAAGCCGCCATCCGCGACAACGACCCGGTGATTTTTCTCGAACAGGAACGGATGTACGGCATGAAGGGCGAAGTGCCTGACGACGAAGACTTTATCATCCCGCTCGGCGTGGCCGATGTAAAACGCGAGGGCACGGATGCGACCATTGTGGCGCGTTCGCTGATGGTTCCCTTTGCGCTGCAAGCCGCCGAAGCGTTGGCAAAAGAGGGCGTTTCCGTCGAAGTCATTGACCCGCGCACGATTCGCCCGTTGGATATTGACACGATTATCAAATCCGTGAAAAAGACCAACCGCGTAGTCGTAGTCGAAGAATCGCACGCTTTCTGCGGCGTTGGCGCGGAGATTGCGGCGCAAATCATGGAGCGAGCATTTGATTACTTGGACGCTCCGGTCAAGCGTTTGTCGGGCGTGGACGCGCCGATGCCTTACGCCAAGAATCTGGAAAAACTGGCCCTGCCGGACACAGCGCGAATTATCGCCGCCGTCAAAGAAGTGGCCTACTTAGATTAGTACTGAGTGCTGCGGACTGAGGACTGAGTGAAGAAACGCGCTGCGTACTCAACACTCAACACTCAGTACTCAGCACTCAGCACTCAGCACTTAACGAAAAACATGGCTTCTCATCTACTCATGCCCAAACTTTCGCCAACGATGGACGAAGGGCAAATTGCGCGTTGGCTCAAAAACGAAGGCGACGCGGTTGAATTCGGCGAACTAATGGCCGAAGTTGACACCGACAAGGCCACAATGGAAATGACCGCGATGCAAAGCGGCGTTTTGTTGAAAGTCTTGGCCCCGGCGGGCTCGGTGGTGGCTTTGGGCGCACCCATCGGCATTATCGGCGAGGCGGGCGAAGATATTTCTGCGTTGCTTATTGCGGATAGCGGGCAGCAGGCACAGTCGGCAGCAGTCGGCAGTCAGCCGGAACAGTCTGCTCCTGCCCCTGCTCCTGCTCCTGCTCCTGCTCCTGCCCCTGTTCCTGCCCCTGCCTCCAACGGGCGCATCTTGGTTTCGCCGGTGGCGGCGCGGATGGCAAGCGAAAAGGGGTTGGATTTGCGCTCCGTGAGAGGCAGCGGCCCCGGCGGGCGCATCATCAAACGCGACATCGAAACCGCGCAACCTATAACTGCTCCTGCCACTGCCACTGCTCCTCTCCTGACCGGCGCGTCGGTCTATCGTGATGAACCTTTATCGCCGATGCGGGCCGCGATTGCGCGTAATTTAGTCACCTCCATCGGCCCCGTGCCACATTTCTTCCTGACCGTTGAAATCGAGATGGACAAGTTGCTTGCACTCCGCAAAGAGGTCAACGCGGCTGATGAATCGCTCAAACTCAGCATCAACGATTACATCGTCAAAATTGTGGCTCACGCGCTGATGAAGCATCCGGCGGTCAACGCTTCATTTCAGGAAAAAGCGATTCGCTATTACGAACGCGCCGACATCGGCGTCGCCGTTGCGGTGGAAGATGGTTTGATTACGCCTATCGTGCGCGGCGCGAACACAAAAACCGTCAGCCAAATCGCCTCCGAAATCCGCGAAATGGCCGGACGCGCCCGCAATCGTCGCCTCAAACCCGAAGAATACACCGGCGCGACCTTTTCGATTAGCAATCTGGGAATGTTTGGGATTGACGAATTTACTGCGGTCATTAACCCGCCCGAAGCCGCGATTCTGGCCGTCGGCGGCGTCACCGCGAAACCTGTTGTGCGCGATGGTGAAATCGTCGTGCGCCAAATAATGCGCGTCACAATGTCTTGCGACCATCGCGTAATAGACGGCGCAACCGGGGCGCAATTTCTGCAAACGCTCAGGAAATTGTTGGAAAATCCGTTTCTGCTGCTGGTTTAATCGTCAAGTTTTAAGACACGCTTACTAACGTGCGCGTTTCCGCCTCTGACAGGCCGCCACAAGGCAGAAACGCGCACGTTAGTAAGCGTGTCTTAGTTTTATATGACCCCAACAAAAAAAACAAAACTCGCCCCGCATCTAGCTTTGTTCGCCGTGCAATTTCTTTTCGCCATTTGGCCGATAATGGGCAAAATCGCCTTGCGCGCCATACCGAGTACGGGCGTGGTTGCCTTTCGCGCCGGCGGTTCGGCGATTTTACTGCTTTTGTTACAAAGGGTCTGGGGCGGCAAGAAAATTGAGCGCAAAGATTACACTCGCCTGGCGGTTTATAGCCTGCTGGGTATTGTGGTGAATCAACTGCTCTTTCTCAAAGGGTTGGAATTGTCCACCGCCATTAATGCAGCTTTACTCGCCGTCACAATTCCGGTATTTGCGTTACTTGTGAGCGCGGCGTTGGGACGCGATAAACTGACTTGGCGTAAAGTTGCCGGTGTTGGGTTAGCCGCTGCGGGGGTGGTTTACCTGATAGACCCGTCACGGGCGAATTTCTCGCAAGGCACGGCGGCGGGCAATCTGTTGATGGTTGCCAACGCGCTGGCCTACGGCGCGTACATCGCCATTTCACAAGACGTTTTCCAACGCTACGGCGCAACCACCGCGCTGGCCTGGATTTTTCTTTTCGGGGCCATCATTACTGTGCCCATCGGGGCTTATAATTCGTCTGGAGTGAGATGGGCCGCCCTCGGCTGGCAGATTTGGCTGGCGATTTTCCTGATAATTCTGCTCACCGTCACGGCTTACTTTCTCAATGCCTGGGCCTTGGCAAGGGTCAACCCAAGCACAGTCGCGGTTTATATCTATCTGCAACCATTGATTGCCTTTGCTCTCGCGCCATTAGTCTTAGGCGAGACCTGGAACTCACGCACCGTAAGTGCCGCGTTGCTGATTTTTTGTGGTGTCGCATTGGTAACCAGAAAAGTCAGTACCCGAAGCGGTAGCGACGGGGTAGCAACTGAACTGAGCAGTCAGGTAAAGTAACGGCCCGTCGCTACCGCTCTGGGTACTGACCTGTAAGCGCGCCGCCCGTTTACTTACTCAACGCAATTTCGTCGCCTTTCGTTGCGCGAAGAAAACAATTATTGTCAAAGAGAACGTAACTGCTGCTGAGAGTAAGCAATACTGGCAATAGTGTTCGATAACAAAGGCTTGCAGATAGAGTAGATAAAGCGTTACGAAAAACATTACGCCAACTTGTAAGGCTAACAGTTTGCCTAATTTGGCGTAACCGGAGGCGGCGAGAACGGCGAAACTGAAGGCTGAAAAGTAAGCCAACACGCCGAGAGCCGCCAACGGCACAGGGCCGATTTTAGCGTAAGGACTGCCCAAGACCTGGGTGCAGCCTTGCACGATGGTGCATTGCAAATGTGCGCCCGTAAGATGTTGGTAAGTAAGGTAAAGCGAATCCGTCAAGCCAACTAAAGCTAAACCGGCAGCCAGCCAGTACAACCAACCAGACGCGCTATTTGTTGCCGGTTTTGTCATTAGTTTTGGGCGCGGCTTTTTCGCCGGAAACAGGCGCGCCGCCAGCGCCGGCAATTAACGAATCAAGCGCTTTGCGGATACCTTCCGGGGTCATATATTCAGGTTTCAGTTGCGTCGGGGGCATTTGCGGGCTGCTCATAAAGAGCGAAGGCGTGCCGCCTACTTGCTGAGTCGTAGCGCGTCGTTGGTCGGAAATAACCTGTTTTTCTAAATCAGGGTTATCCAGGTTTTGTTTGAACTTCGCCACATCCAGTTTGATTTCGCCGGCGTAACGAACAAAAAATTCCCGCGCCTCGGCTTCCGTTTTGGCGGGTTTCTCGTCCTTGTTAATAAAACCCCAATCTTTTTGGTTTTCATACAACTTGTCGTGCATTTCCCAGAATTTGCCTTGCAGATGCGCGGCTTCGGCGGCGCGGGCGGCAACCATCGCGTAAGGGTGTCGCGCGACAATCGGGAAATGGCTGAAAGAAAAGCGGATACGGCCCGCGTATTCAGTTTCAATCTTCTTCAACTCTTGGAACATAAAGGCGCACGAAGGACACTGGTAGTCACCAAATTCTTCGAGTTGCACGGCGGCTGCCTGATTGCCGCGTGAATGCGGCGGCAGCATGATGAAAGGCGTGGGCGCGGTTGTCGGCCCGGTGGCTGGCTTGTTGGTATTAGCAACAACAGAATTGGTGTTAGCGGGCGGCGTTTCGGAAAACGGGCCGCCGCTGGTTTGGTTAAAAGCGTAGGCGATAACGGCAATTGCGGCTAGCAAAACCGCGCCAATGGCAATAAAAGGTTTCTTATCCTGCATACAGGCGAATGATGGCAAAAATCTGTGCGCTTGACAAGCAAACGGGTAAAGATGAGTGTGTTTTTGTGTAAATTTACCGCCCAGCCGCAGTCCAAACCTGCCAGGCTGACTTTATTGTCTGGTCAAACCAACGCGACTTCCAACATTTGCGCTTCCGCTAATTCTTGCAATAACGGTTCGGAAATACTTGGACGCAGATAACTACGCCCAAACATTAAACTTATACGCTGTTCGGCGGGCGGCGCGTGCATATCTTTGAGCAAGGCGCGGGCGAAGGCGGCGATAACTTCGGGCGCGAACTGTGTGCCGGTATTATCGCGCAGTTCGGACATGACCTTTTCGATGGGCAGACGCTGGCGGTAACTGTGTTCCGTGGTCATTTCGTCGAAAGCGTCAGCGAC
>JAYVJN010000135.1:0-6299 GCA_043769325.1 Acidobacteriota bacterium | reverse complement strand
TTTATACGCGGCACGAAAGTTATTGATTTAGAAGGCTTAAAGGCCAAAGGCATCGCGGCCATGAAGGTCAACCGCCTGATGTCGCGGGCTTATTTGAAGCAACTGTTGGAAGACGGTTTTTTTCACGCCGACCCGCACCCGGGCAATTTGTTGGTGATGGACAACGGGCAACTGGCTTTTTTCGATTTCGGCATGGTCGGGCGCATCACGCCCAAATTACAAGCGCAGATGATTGACGCCTTTTTCCACGTCGTCGGCAAAGACGCGCACGGACTTGGGCAAGATTTGATTGATTTGAATTTCCTGAAACCTGGTGTGAATGCGGAAAAAGTGCGGCCCGTTGTGGAAAGCCTGTTTCAACACTATTTGAACCTGAAACTGGGTGAAATACGTTTCAAGGAATTGACCTACGAACTGGCCGAAGTAATGTACGATTATCCGTTTCGTTTGCCCTCGAATTTCACCTATATCATCCGCGCCCTGATGACGCTGGAAGGCATCGGCATCATCACCGACCCTGAGTTCAGCTTCTTCGACACCGCTAAACCCTACGCCAAAGAGTTTATGCTGCGGCGCGAAGGCAAAAACTTCCGCAAACTCATCGTGGACAAAATCACCGGACGCGACGCCGACGGCCAAGTGGATTGGGGCAAAATGTGGAAACTCGGCAAGATAGCCGTCAAAGCCTATTTCGATAAAAAGTGAATTGCCGTATAATCCGCGCTGAGGTAGAAGTTATGCCGGTTACGGTTGCCAACATCACGGAGAAATTACAAAGTTTGCCGGAAGAAAAACTGGCGGCGGTGTATCACTTTGCGGCCTATCTGTCAGAGCGCGAAAACGCGCAATTTACGGATATGACCGCGCATCAGCTAATGTTAGCGGCAGAGCCTTTGCTGCGCCGTGAGTGGGACACGCCGGAGGAAGACGAGGCATGGGCGCATTTGTAAAAGGCGATGTGGTGGTGGTGCCGTTTCCTTTTGCCGACCTGAGCGGGAAGAAGAAACGTCCGGCCCTGGTCGTGGCAAACTTACTTGGCGATGATGTTGTGCTGTGCCTGATAACCAGCCAAAAAGCCAAAGACAATTATGCCATTTCTCTTGAACACGGCGATTTTGCTACCGGCAGTCTGCGCCAATTGAGCAACATCCGGCCTAATCGTCTCTTTACCGCCGACTCCGGCATTGTTCTCTACCGCGCCGGCGTCATCGCTGCTTCCAAACTGAACGAAGTGACCGGCAAAATCGTCGCAATCATGACCAAATAGCCAGCACCACGCCGACGGCAAAGTGGATTGGGGCAAAATGTGGAAACTCGGCAAGATAGCCGTCAAAGCCTATTTGGACAAGAAGTGATATGCGAACGGTTATGTTGAATCAACCTAAAAACCGAGATTGTCAAGGAAGGTTGGCGGCCTCAGAATTTCAAAGCGCAAACCATGCAAATCGGTTGCCGGAATGTCCAATAAATCTTTGTCATTACTGATTAAAAATTGCGCCTGACCTGCAAAAGCGGTATCAAGCAGCATATTATCTTTCGGGTCGCGGCACAGGTTAAACCGTGTGCCCAAATTGACATAAGTTACATTCGAGGCCGTGCGTAAACGATGTTCCAGCATTGCCACATATGCGGCGTCTTTGCCAAAGCGCAGTAAAATTTGCGTATATTCTAAAATTATTGGTTCGCTTACAATAAGCTGTAATTCTCGCCGTTCGCGCCATAAATCATAAACGCGCCGATTCGCTCCTTGTGGGTTATGGCGAAGCCAGCGCGTTATAAAAATGTTGGTGTCTAGGACAACCGGAAGCCGGTTTCTTTTTTGTACCATCGCTACAACCGGCCCTCACGAAAAGCCCGCACGATGCTAACCGCATCATCTTCGCCATAATTCATTGGCGGCCCGCTCTTCGTCAGCACATTATCTAAGGCTAAATCGGCTTCCGTCTCAATGTACTCACTCAACAATTCACTAAGCACATCAGAAGGTTGCCGGCCCGTGTTTCTGGCGGTTGTCTCAAATTCTCTGAACAATGCAGATTGCAAAATTTCGGCGGTGTTCATCATTAGTAACCTCCTGGCTTCACAATAGCACGAGCGCGGCCAACTAACCAAGACCGGCCCATAATTAGCCATTAAACACAATAAATGCCCACTTTTAAGGGTTACGCGCGATGAGCGTATCCACTGTTTCGAGAAACGTCTTACCATAAAAGCGCAGCATTCCCAAGGCTTTGAGGTCGCTCCATTCGTCGCGGTTTTTCTGTAAGAGCGGGCGAAATTTCGCTTGGGCGGCGTCCGTTTGGCCGGCGCGCTCCAGGGCGACGGCTAAGGTTGCTTGCCAGGCCGGTTCGCGGGGTTCGCGTTTGGCGGCGCGTTCGGCCAGTTTGAGAGCTTCCGCAGCATCGCCGCGTTCGATAAGAACACGGGCTTTCGTATCAAGGGCTTCCGCCGTTTCGCGGCCTTTGAGAGCGAGGTCGGCTTCGCGCAAGGCTTCGTTGAGACGGCCCGGTTGACGCGCCAGCAGACGCGCGAAATCGGCGTGGAGCGAACCATTGCGCGGGGCCTGGCCCAGGGCTTGGAGCAGAGTGCGCTCGGCGGCGTCATCTTGTCGTTTAATTGCTTGTAAGCGCGCCAGTTCGCGCAACACTTCGAGACCTTTGGGTATCAAGCGGACGGTGGTTTCGAGTTGCACCAACGCCTCGCCGTAACGTTTTTGCGCCGTCAAAGTTCGCGCCAGGCCCACGAGGGCTTGGGTATCGCCGGGCTTCTCTTCCAACAACTTGCGGTATTCGGCTTCTGTCGCCGGTTGGTTGGCTTGGGCCGCAAACTCTTCGGCTCGTTGGTGGCGTGTTTCCGCGCTGGCCGCGGGGCCAGGTTCGGGCGGGCGGGCAAAGGCGGCTTTGATTTCCGCCGTGTTGTTAGCTGACACGCGCACATTTTGCATAAACGGACGCAGGTTGGCGGCAGCGGGTTGCACACGCACATTGCGCACGCCCGGCATCGCCTTAGCGCCGGCTACCTCGTTGTCGCCCGTACTCGCCATGCGCTCGTCGTCCACATAAATGACGCTGCCTTTGGGCGCGGTCACATTGATAATGCCAAAGCCGGGCACGCGCACATTGCCCGGATTGTCCGGTCTCTCTGTCTGGTTCGTATTGGGCGGAGTGGCGGGCGGCCATTTCCAGTATAAGACACCGCCGCCAAGCGCCAGTAACCCCGCCAAACCAATGCCTATTACAGGTTTACGCCAAGTTGCGGCGGGTGGCGGCGCAGGTGGCGCAACTTCTCTGGGAATTGGCGCGACGTTCACCTCCGGCGGCGGCGCGGCGGGCAAAGGGGAAGACGCTTGCACCAAAACCGAATCGGGTAAATACAGTTGCTGGGTTGTCGTTTCACGCTCGCGTTCTGTCCCGGCGGGCGGCGTTTCCGTTTGTAACGGTGCTGGTTCTGCCGCTTTTACCTCTTCGGTAATCTGTTGCGCTAAGTCGAGCGGGGCCGACGGTTCTTGCGGCGGGATGGTCAAATCATGCAAACGGGCGTGCGCCGTTGCCACACGCCCCAGACGGGTAGTGCCGCGTGGTTGGTGGCCCAGATAAGTGTCGCCTGGCGCAGGCGGGTCGGGCGCGGCAGTCGGCGCCCAGGCAGAGGCAGAGGAATCGCCGGGCGCGTTGTCCAAGAGCGTACCCACATCTTCCGTGACAGTTTTAGGGAGTGCCTCATCCGCGCCGCTATCTGTCGGGGCTAGTCGGAAATCGTTGTCCGTCTCTTCATCTGCGGCGTCAGAACGGGATTTATAGGTTGGGGCTAGTTGCTGCGCATTGACCGGCGTGTCGGATTCGCCCCAAACGGCGCGGGCGGCGGCCAGACGTTCGGCAGACAGTTGCGCCGTTTCGCGGAAACTATCGTTATACGCGGCGCGCAAAGCAGTGGCGAATTCGGCGGCGCTGGCCTGGCGTTCGGCGCGGTCTTTCTCCAACGCGCGCATAATGACATCGTTCACCGGCAGCGGCACGGCGGGCGCAAGTTCCGTCAATGGTTGCGGGTCGCTCTGTAAGTGCAACCGCCGCATCTCTTTAGTGTTATCGGCGAAAAACGGCACACGCCCCGCGAGCATTTCGTAAAGCGTGCAGCCGAGCGCGTAAAGGTCGGCCCGCCCGTCCAACGCGGCAATCCCCGAACCTTCGCCAAACCATTGTTCGGGTGACATATAAAACGGCGTGCCGATTGGTGTGCCGGAGCGGGTGATAGGCTTTTCGGGGTCGCCATCGGACGAAATGGCGGGTAATTTGACAACGCCGAAGTCCACTAATTTAATGCGGCGTTGAGTGCGTCCACTGGCAAGCAACTCCTCGGCGACGAGGATATTGTCCGGCTTAATGTCGCGGTGAATAATGCCTTGTTCGTGGGCTTCTTGCAGCGCGGCGCAGACGGCTTCGGCGATGGCGACCACTTCTTCCAGTGGCAGCGTGCGGCGTTTATCCAATTCGTGCCGCAGCGACGCGCCATTGACCATTTCCATCACCATAAAGGAAACGCCGTTGGGCGAACGCTCTAAATCATAGACCAATACAGCGTTAGGGTGACGCAAACGACGCAACGCGCGGGCTTCGCGCAAAAAACGTTCGGAAAGCTGGGCGTTATTTTTCTGGCCCAGCATGATTTTGATGGCAACTTCGTCCAGGTCGCGGTGGCGCGCGCGATAGACCGCGCCCATCGAACCTTGCCCGATGAGTTGCGTCAGTTTGTACTTATCGCCCAATGTTTCCTGCAATTCGGCGGCGATGAAATCAACCATCAACGCGCCGCCGTCATGCGGACACACTTGCAGCGTATCGTCCGTGAGCGAATTACATTTATCACATCGCTTCATGTTTTTATCAGGGCGGGGCTATTACTCTGCGTCTTGGTTTCTAACATGATGGCCTCACCATGTCAACACTATTTACGCTAAACTTGCAATCCAAAGAGTTTAACTAATCACAGAGGCGTGCCTTTCTTTCGTCTTTTCAATTACACTGGCGGGAATAACCCCAGCCATGTAAAGTATCTACACTTGGTAGTGACGTTATGCAGCCAAAAATTTTATCCATGCGTGAATTTTTTTTATCCCGGTTAGTGACGGGCCTCTGTTTGCGGGCCGTTCTACCGCTTATTTTATTAACCTGGTTTGCCTTTGCGCCGCCGGCGCAAGCTAATCATACGACCACTAAAACTTCTATGTTGCAACAAACCCGCGTGCGCGCGCCGGAATTGAACGGCGGGCGCGGCTGGCTCAACACTGACAAGCCGCTCTCCATAGCCGGACTCAAAGGCAAGGTCGTGTTGCTTGATTTCTGGACTTACGGTTGTATCAACTGCATCCATATCATTCCTGACCTCAAGCGTTTAGAGGCGAAATACCCCAACCAACTGGTTGTTATTGGCGTGCATTCGGCCAAGTTTGACAACGAACGCGAAACGGAAAATATCCGCCGTATCATCATGCGTTACGAAATCGAGCATCCGGTGGTCAACGACGCGGACATGAAAATCTGGGAAGCCTACGCCGTCCGCGCCTGGCCCACCCGTATCCTGATTGACCCGGCTGGCTACATCGTCGGCGAAATTCGCGGCGAGGGCGATTACGAAGTCTTAGACCAGGCCATCGGCAAACTCAGCGACGATTTTCGCCAACGCGGTGAACTCAACGAAACGCCTTTGAAACTCGCTTTAGAACGCGCCAAAGTCGGTTCGTTGCCGCTTTCGTTCCCCGGCAAAGTCTTGGCCGACGCCAAAAACGGGCGGCTGTTCATCGCCGATTCAAACCACAACCGCATCGTTATCACCAATTTAGACGGCGTAACGCAAGCCGTCATCGGCACGGGCGCAACGGGCGCAAGCGACGGCCCCTTTGACCGCGCCGCATTTTTTCGTCCGCAAGGCATGGCCCTCGACGGCGACGCGCTCTATGTGGCTGATACGGAAAACCACCTTTTGCGCCGCGTAGATTTGACGAAGAAAACCGTAGAAACGGTTGCCGGCACGGGCCGGCAAAGTGAAGAATATGGCGTCATCGCGCCCGGCCCGGCGCGTAAAACCGCGCTCAGTTCGCCCTGGGACTTACAACTCGCGGGCCGCAGCCTCTACATCGCCATGGCCGGGCCACACCAAATCTGGCAACTTGATTTAGACAAACAGACCGTCGGCACCTTCGCCGGTTCGGGCCGCGAGGCGCGCACTGACGGCGTGCGCCTGAGCGCAAACGAACTGTCTTTTCTCTCTAAATCCGCCGCCTTTGCGCAGCCTTCGGGTTTGACGAC
>JAYVJN010000134.1:0-15662 GCA_043769325.1 Acidobacteriota bacterium | reverse complement strand
ACGCGCTCGCCGCGCACATTCAATTTCCCCACAAATTCCGAAGCGTCGCTAATCGCCACTTCAAAGAAAAGAATCGAATCGCTGGGCGGAATGTGGTTTGCGTCACGTTTCTCTTTTTCTTTGCGTTCGTATTCTTCCACCGTGCCGGTTTCCAGGCGATTTGTGACAATACGCACCGGCCCGGTAGTTGCTTCGGCAATGAATTTCTTGGCCTCGTCGTCCAGATGAACCCGCTCCACGCGCAGTTCAGTCGAACGGTAAACCCGCGAAACCAGGGAAATTAATACGATGGCCCCGATGAAAAACGAAGCAATCTTGATGCCGTCGGTGCGCTCGAAGATGTTGACGATGGTGGTGTAGCCAAACACCAGCGCGATGATGAGAAACATCGGCCAGCGTCCTTCCAAACGCCGTTTAGACGAAATGGTGACGGCAAACGCCGCCGAAGTCATCAAGACCAACACGCCGGTTGCGTAGGCCCCGCCTTGGGCCTCGACATTGGCCTTGAAAATGATGGTTACGGCGAAAGCGATGAGCGTATAGACGAGCACCAAAGGCCGCGTGGCCCGCGCCCAATCGGGAGCCATGCCGTAACGCGGCAGGTAACGCGGCACGATATTGAGCAAACCCGCCATCGCCGACGCGCCGGCAAACCAGAGAATTAAAATCGTGCTGATGTCATAAAGCGTGCCAAATAGTTCGCCAAAGTTTTCGTGGGCCAGGTAAGCGAGGGCGCGTCCGCTGGCTTCGCCTTTGGGTTGCCCCGCCGGACAGAAAGAAGGAGGTTCCGCGTGCGCGCCGGCAACATTGGTAGCTGGGCAGAACTTTTGCGCCGGAATCATAATCGTCGTCACCAGACTGCTGGCAATCAGCAGCACGCTCATTATTAACGCCGCATAGCGCAACAATTTGCGGGTATTATTGATACGTCCCGCCAACAATTCCTGCACGCTAGGGCCGGCTTGCGCAGTGGGGCTTTGCGTGGCGTGGATGGCTTCTTCCTCTTCGCGGGTCAGGCTACGGTCGCCCTTGACCAAGGGCATGATAGCCACGCCGGTTTCAAAACCGGACAAACCGAGCGCAAGTTTAGGGAAGAGGATCAAAGCAAAAGCAATCATCATAAAGGGGCTGCCTTTGATATTTGGCTGACCCAGCAGCATTGTTTTCCAATTGGCTAATAGTTCAGGGCTTTGTGCTATCTGGTAAAGACCGGAGATGATGACAATCGCGTTGAGCGACAAGTAAACAACGACGAGGACAATAGCGATGCCGATGGCTTCCTTGAAGCCCTTGAGAAAAATTGCGCTGAGTAAAGTAAGCAAAACTAAAGTAACGATTATTTCGTGGTGGAGAAACTGGAAATGATTCTCTACAAAGGGGTTGGAAATGATATGTTCGGTTGCGTCAGCCGCTGAGAGGGTAATTGTGATGATGAAGTCAGTCGCCACAAAGCCCAGCAGCACTAGCACCATCAGTTTGCCTTTCCAGCGCGGCAGAAGGGCTTCGAGCATCGAAATCGAACCCTCGCCGTGCGGGCTTTCTTTAGCGACGCGCCCGTAAATGGGTAGAGCACCAAAGAGTGTCAGCAAAACCAAGACGAGCGTAGCAATGGGCGAAAGATAGCCCGCCGCCAGAAATGCGATGCCGGGTTGATAGCCTAGCGTGGAGAAATAGTCCACCCCGGTCAGACACATTACTTGCCACCAAGAATGTTGCTGGTGCGCGCCTTCTTTCTCAAAAGGCCCTTCGGGTTCCTGCCCTCGCCGCCGATTGAACAACCAGAGCAACAAATTTCGTTTCAGTCTGTTTTTAGTAACCATCATAAACCCTCTCTGCTGGCCCAAGGAAAAAAAGGCTGTTCGGTGCGCAACTCTCAGCAGCGCACAGAACAGCCCCGTAACTTATTGGGTAAATTTAGTAGTGAACCTTAATAACACTTCCGCAGGGCCGACGAGGTTAGCTGACGGACTCGGGCGCGGAAGACGCCCTACGGTTTTTACTAACAACCGATTCGCCCCGGTGTGGGAATTTCTCCCGCACACGTTTGGTTCCCCCGTATCCGCGCGTCGGTCTGGACACGCGAAATTAGGCCGACAAGTTAGCTGTATTTGGACTGGCTACTTGTTTCCTTTCAGTAAGTTAATTAACCGCCCACATGAATTATCGGGCGTCTTTCAGAATCGCGTTCAGCCTGGCGCAACACCTCATGTGTCACCGGCGCGGTATCGCCTTCGCCAAACGCGACAAATTTAATTAAGTAAACAATCGGGTTGCCCTCGCTCCACCCAAAATAGGCGTGGGGCAGCTTGCCGGTTTTATTCCGCAAATGGAGCAAGATAGCGGCAATGGCATTTGGCACTACCGGGCTTTCCGTGCGGAGGATTTTATATTTGCCGACAGTTTCACCGTAAATTGTCAGGCGGTTGGAAAACTCGGAGGCGTCACTGATTTGCACCTCAAGAAAGAGAATCGGGTCGCTTTCGGGAATGTGATTGTCTCCGCGCTTCTCTTTCTCTTTTGCTTGATATTCCGCTTCATCGCCGGTTTCCATACGGTTGGCGACGATACGAATTGTGCCTTTAGCGGCCTCGTCAATAAACGCCTGGGCCTGCGGGTCTAAGAAAACACGCTCCACGCGCAGTTCGGTTGAACGATAAACCCTGGAGATGAGCGAAAAAACAACGATACCCAAAATAAACAGAGTGGCGATTTTCAAACCTTCGGGCTGCTCAATAATATTGACGATGGTGGTGTAGATAAAGACCAGCGTAATAACCAGAAAAGCCAGCCAGCTTTTCTGGTTACGGCGATAAGCGGAAATCGTTACGGCTACTGCGGCGGATGTCATCAGGGCTAATACGCCGGTTGCGTAAGCACCGCCTTGCGCGGTGACATCGGCTTTGAAGACAACCGTGACCAGAAATGAAATAGCGGTAAAAACGAAGACCAAAGGCCGTGTGGCCCGCGCCCACTCTGGGGCCATGCCGTAACGCGGCAAATAACGCGGCACGATATTGAGCAAACCCGCCATTGCCGACGCGCCGGCAAACCACAAAATTGAGATGGTGCTGAGGTCGTAAAACGTCCCAAAGACATCGCCCATCATGCCGTGCGCTAAAAATGAGATGGCGCGTCCATTAGCTTCCCCGCCGACCTCAAACGCCGCCGGCGGTATCAACCGCGATGTAATGATGCTGCTGCCAATGAGCATCCCGCTCATTATTGCAGCCGCTGCGGTCAGTAATTTCTTGCCATTTTGAATGCGACCGGCCAGTATTTCTTCAACTCTGGGGTCTGTATGCCCGTGCGGACTTTGTGTGGCATGAATCGCTTCCTGGTCTTCTTCGGTCAAATCCCGTGTGCTTTTAACTAGGGGCATCACCACAACCCCGGTTTCAAAGCCGGAAAGCCCTAACGCCAAGTTAGGAAAAAAGATTAGTGACACGCCAATTATCATCCAGGTATTGCCATTGACTCGTGGATGCGTGAGCAGCGCGGTTTGCCAGTTTGCCAAAGCGTCGGGAGCCGTGAACAACTGATGTAGCCCGACGCTGATGACAATGATGTTCAGCAGCAGATAGACGATAACAATAATGACGGCAATGCCGATGGCTTCCTTGAACCCTTTCAGAAAAACCGCGCCGAGTAAGGCAATAAGCAAAAGCGTGACGAGAATAGGATGGTTGAGAAATTGCAGGTGATGTTCAACAAAAGGATTTTCGATAATGTGGGCGGCGGCATCGGCAGCGGAGAGTGTAATCGTAATGACAAAACTGGTCGCCACGAAACCCAACAAGGCGAGCACGAAAAGTTTGCCTTTCCAGCGCGCCAAAAGGTTCTCCAACATTGAAATCGAACCGTCGCCATGCGGACTTTCCTCGGCTACCCGACGGTACATGGGCAAAGCCCCGAACAACGTCAGAAAAACCAGCACGAAAGTCGCTATAGGTGAAAGAGCACCCGCTGCGAGAAAGGCAATACCGGGTTGGTAGCCCAGCGTGGAAAAGTAATCTACTCCGGTCAGGCACATGACCTTCCACCAGGGATGCTGTTCGTGCACCGCATGGCTGGCTGCCGGTTCCGCGCCTTTGCGCCGGCCATAAAGCCAGATCACAAAACGTCGCTTCATCTGCGTTGTTATAAGTGCCACGCTGCTGATTCCTTCCAATAAACTACAAAACCACAAGGCGTGCCGTTCGTAACGTAACGCTCTTATGGTGTTGTCGGAAAAAGTTGAAAACTGAAAAAGTCACAAATTGCTTCCGCGTTAGGCCGACGAGGTTAGCTGGCGGGCTTGGGCGCGGAAGACGCCCGACGCATGGCAACTCCATGCGATTCGCCCCGACGCGCTAGTTTGTGTAAAGCGCGTGATGGGTTCCCCGTATCGTTAGATTGACTTGTTCCAAGCGAATTTAGGCCGTGAATTAACATATCGCCTCTTCTCCGAAAAAAATCGGGGCCGAAGACGCGATGTGAGGAATTTTACGCTCATCTGCGGCAGCGTCAAGTTAAAGCGCGGCAAAAATGAAGCCGGCCCAAGCAAAACGCCGGTTTGAGTTAATTAAAAGCTCAAACCGGCGTTTAAAAATTAAGGGGCGAAGCCCTCCCACTAGCTTCGCCCTAAAAGCCGCGCGTCCTCACCCCACGCGACTAATTCACCCAGCGGGGAGCCGGGTGCGAGATGGATTATCTATATCTAAGGGGGTCTTGTCAACCCCTCTGACGCATTTTTTTGATGATTTCTTGACATTGTTCTAAAGTAATGATGTTTGGTGCTTTAGCGACGTTAAACAGGCGTTGCGGCGAGAATCTCCTGGAAAATTTCGGGGCCGAGGACATAATTTTCATTACAAAAGTGACAAATAAAACGCGCGCCATTGTCTTCTGCGAGCATACTTTCCACTTCAGCGCGGGGCAACGAGGAGATAATTGACTGCGCCCGGTCTAAAGAACAGGTACAGGCAAAGCGCACTTCTTTTTCGCCCAGCTTATTAAATGATAGCGAACCAAGCACCGCGTTCAATAAATCACCCGCTGTTGCGCCGGCGCGGATGAGTTCGGTAGTGTGCGGCAATTTCTGAATCGCGCTTTCTATCTCGCTGATGACATTTTCCTCTGCGCCGGGCATCATTTGAATCATCAACCCGCCGGCTGCCGAGACGTAATTGTCTTCGCTGTCGGGGTTGCGTCTGACTTGCACGCCTAATAGCACCGCCGAAGGAATTTGCTCCGAGCGGGCCAGATAGTAGGCGAAATCTTCGGCGATTTCACCGGAGACGAGTGGCACGGAGCTGCGATATGGTTCGCGGTGCAACCCCAACTCATAGCCGGATTCGTGCATGACGTAAAACATACCCTGCCCGACGGCCCCGCGCACGTCCAGTTTACCTGCTTCATTAAGCGGTAAATCGGTTTCGGGGTTATGGACATAACCGCGCGCGTGGCCGAGGGCGTTGGCTTCGGCGGTAATCTGCCCTAGCGGGCCGTCGCCTTTGATTTGCACGGTCAGGCGGTCTAATTCTTTGACGCTGGCCGCTAAGAGCAACGCGCCGGTCAGGGCGCGTCCGAGCGCGGCGGTGGCGGTGGGCGCGGTTTGATGCCGGCGCATCGCTTCGTCCACGAGGTTAGTAGTAATAACAGCCAGGCAACGCACGGTATCGTCGGCGGCTGTGCCGTATGACAAAAGATCTTGGCTCATGGCTTGATATTGCCTGTAAAATACCGTTTTCGGCAAGCGCAGAAATGACCAATTTGTTGCTTTGCCCACGCCCACATTTAGCCGTGCTGATATTACGGTTGCGGCGGGAAGGCCGCAACGCGGCAGCAGGCAGTAAGAAGCCGCATTGCGCTAACACAGGCGCGAACCGCCGCCGCCGTCGCGGTCTGCGCCAATGACTTACCGGCTTGCGTCGCTAGTAGCAACATCTGTCTTTTTCTACTGCCTGCTGCCTACTGCCTACTGCCTACTGGCTTCAACGGCGCGGAGTTCGCGCTGTCAGCAAGATTCAACGCCGCTAGCGGCCAATACGGTTGTTTATCTGATTGCCTTGTGCTACTTTTAGCGGGTAGCCCATAATTTGGATTTACAGCTCTGCCCAGATTGCTTTAACTCCCAGCAAACTCCCCGCTTGCCCGGTTAAAAGCTCTTATCTCTGCCAATAAAATTGTGTCTCTGTGTGCCCTCTAAGCCGCATTGCTTCGGCCCCTTTTGCGCCGGAGTAAGCCAAGAGCGTGGGGGCTTTGATATGACCGTTTTACCTTCGCTTGGTCTTGCCGGCGATTTTGAGGAGAAACCCATGAGAAATTTAACTGTTCAGCCAAAGTGGATTTTGGTTTTACTATTTTGTTGCGCCGGTTGGTGCATTTCCGCGCAACCGGCGTCAGCGCAAGTTGTTATCAACGAAGTCTATGGCGGTGGCGGCAATACCGGAGCGATTTATTCCAGCGACTTTGTCGAGCTTTATAACACAAGCGGCACAGCAGTTATGCTGGTCAACCACAGCGTGCAGTACCAAAGTTCTGCCGGGCCAGCTTGGACTGTGGGCGCGCCGCTCGCCGCTGTAACCATTCCCGCCAACGGCTACTACCTGATAAGGCTCACCGCCGCCGGCGCCAACGGGGCCGCTTTGCCAACGCCGGATTTAGTTGGTTCAGTAAATATGAGCGGAGCCACCGGAAAGGTCGCTCTGGTTGCTCAAACCGGCGCGTTAAGCAGCGGTTGTCCGTCAACTTATGTAGATTTGGTAGCTTATGGCAGCCCCACTTTAGTCTGCCGCGAAGGGACGCAAAATGCTCCGACGCAAAGCGCGGCGGTTTCCAGCCAACGTGTGGTGGATGGTTTTGACAGCAACGAAAACGGCGACGATTTTGCTAATATCACCCCGACGCCGCGCAATTCCACAATGGCCCCGCCGACTATCAGTGACATTCCCGACCAAACTATTGCCGTTGACGGCACAACCGGCGCAATCAATTTCACCGTCGGCGATTCAACTACGCCCGCCGCTAGTCTGACTGTCAACGGCGTCTCCGACAACCAAACGCTTGTCCCCAATGCCAATATCGTTTTCGGCGGCGCGGGGGCCAGCCGCACCGTGACCGTGACGCCCGCCGCCGGCCAGAGCGGGGCTGCCACGATAACCGTCACTGTGACGGACAGCGATAACATGACGACCATTGACACCTTTGTTTTGTTTGTCGGCGCGCCGCCGCTATGTCTTGCCGGTTCAGAGGTTTCCGTAACGCCTGGCGCGCCCGCCACGAATGGCGGCGTCACGCTTTACGCCAGCGCGCAAACCGCCGTTCAAGCCACGGTTGACACCCAAGACGACGATTGGCGAACCGGCGCGGCGGCAGTTGGTTTGACAACTTTCGGCCCCGCTTCCGGCCTGAGCAGCACCAACAACAGCGCCCAGCAAACGCTTTCCGACGGCGTGCGGGCCTATACAATTTCCACCCGCGAAATGACCAACGGCGTTAATTCTCCACCTTGTAATGGCGTGAATATCAGCGTCGGGCGCAATGTCGCCAGCAACAACTCCGCGCTCCAGGCCGCCGCGCCGCGCCCGACGGTGGCGGCTATCGGCAGCACGGTTTTTAGCTATTCGGAAACTTTGGGCGGGTTGAGTCCTAACAGCGGCTTTCGTAATGGTTTACTGCTTGAGTTTGACTCTAATCAGGCGGCTTTTGGCGGTTGGTTCGGCGACGCGGAAGGGCGTAGCGACAGCACGCCGATAACGGTGCGTTTGTTCGACGCCAACGGCGAACGTCTCGGCGGCGATTTTCTCGTCAATGAAACCGCCACGCCTTACGGCAACGCGACAACGCGCTGGATTGGCTTTGTGTCAACTTCCGCCAATGTTAGAAGTATGCTCGTTATGGTTGGCGACGACGATGTTATCTCGTTGGCCCAAGCCTTTCTCAGCCCGCAACAAGGACAAGGTTTCAGCGAACATCTTGGCTTTATCGGCGGCACTTTCGCTAATTCACCCACAGCCTCCGCAGTGAACATTGGCGGCTATGTCTTAACGGAACGGGGCCGTGCGCCGCGCGGGGCCTTCGCCACCTTGACCGATTTGGCCGGCAATGAGCGGAGCGCGGCGGTTAACCGTTGGGGACACTACTCTTTTGGCGATATCGCAGCGGGCCGCGCTTACCTTTTAAGCGTCCACGCGAAAGGCTACAATTTCAGCCCCGCAACGGTGCTTATCACGCCCAATTTCGACCTGGAGGAGCTTGATTTCACGGCTTTGCCAGCGCGTTAGGAACGCCAATTAAATAACCGCGCCAACTCGTAGGGGCCGACCTATGTGTCGGCCCCGCGCTGGCCCGCAGACACGGGGCCGACACACAGGTCGGCCCCTACGGGCGATAATGGCGTCGTTATTTAATTGCCAATCCTTAGACTTATTTCGCGCCAACAGACACGCGCGGCGCGTTTTCTTACGCCGGCGCGTTTGCCAGCCGTCGTGTGGTTGGCTAAAATGTTCGCGTCTGGTAACTTACGCGGTTATGAACCTGGAACAACACATTGAGCAATTCATGGAACATCTGCGCTATGAGCGCAACGTGAGCGAACACACGCTGCGCAATTACGCCAGTGATTTGCTGCAATTCCTCGACCATCTCGCGCCCGCCGACCCATCCACAGGTGCGCGTAACCTGCCCGATGTCAAGCAAATAGACCACATCACCATCCGCGAGTGGCTTTCCGTGTTGCACGCCGCAAACAAGAAAAAAACCTCTGTCGCGCGCAAACTCGCCGCCCTGCGAACGCTCTTTCAGTTTCTCGTGCGCGAAGGCGTCTTAGAGATGAACCCCGCGAAATTAGTCGCCACGCCGCGCCTGGAAAAGAAACTGCCCTCGCATTTGTCCATCGAAGACGCCATCCGTTTTATCGAAACGCCTGACACAGACACCGATTTGGGCAAACGCGACCGCGCCATTCTCGAAATGCTCTACGGCACGGGCTTGCGCGTCTCGGAATTGACCAATTTGGGCATCGGCGATATTGACTTCAAAGGTAAACTCGTGCGCGTCACCGGCAAACGGCGCAAGCAACGCATCGTCCCTTTTGGCGACCCGGCCCTGCACGCTCTGTCAGATTATTTGCTCAACGCACGCCCCAATTTTATCCAGAACGCGCCATTCACTGAGCGCGAGTCGCCCGCTGTCTTCCTCAATTATCAAGGCACGCGCATCACCACGCGCTCCGTCGGGCGCATGGTGGACAAATACATCAAACAATGCGCTGACATCCACGACATCAGCCCGCACAGCCTCCGCCATTCTTTCGCCACGCATCTTTTGGATAGCGGCGCGGATTTGCGTGACATCCAGGAACTCTTGGGCCACGCCAGGCTCACCACCACGCAGGTTTACACTCACGTTTCGATGGAAAAACTCATCGAAATCTACGACAAAGCGCACCCGAAGGCGTAATAACTCTCAAGTTCTATAATGCTTTAGAGCAATGCCGGCTTGAGTGTGCGGCAAGAGAAGGAAATATCTATCGTCTCAGCGGGCCTTTGGCTCTGGAACGCGGGCCTTACGAAGCATCACGCCCACGCACCTAAGCATCAGATGCACGCACCTAAACGGTACGCCCACACACCTAAGCATCACGCGGGCCTTATGCTTAGGTGCGCCCACATTTTGGCGTCAAACCAGCAACAGATTCTAGCTGTGTCACAAGGTTTAATCAGACACTCAATGACTTCAAACCTCAAGCCCTGGGTTTCCTATCCTCGCTCATACGCAAATAAGCCGGCGCGTCGGGCCGCGTGTGCGCGTCACCGTAACGAATGTTTTCGGGGTAATACTCGATGTAAAACTGCACTTCGCCGGCGACTTCCGCGCCTGCTTCTGCCGCGACTAAAGCTAAGGCCGCATCTATCCCTGCCGAAACGCCTGCCGCCGTCCAGACATTGCCGGTTCGCACCCAGCGTTTTTCCTCTACGCGCACGCCCGCCTCGCGCAAGCGGTTGAGAGAACCCCAATAAGTGGTCGCCGTTTTGCCTTTCAACAAACCCGCCGCGTGTAGCACAAAGGAACCGGTGCAAACCGAGATAACTTGCCGGCAATGTGCCGCTTGTTCGCGCACAAATTCGAGCAACACATCGTTTTGCGCCTCGCGCCGCGTCCCTTGTCCACCGGGTATCAGCAAATAATCCAACGGCGGGCAATCCGCGAAAGAGTAATCCGCTAAAACGCGCAAACCTTTGGCGCACCGCACCGCGCCGCCCCTTTCGCTCACCGTAAAACAATGCTGCGGGCCGTCTGGCATAAGCCCCCACGCCGTAATTACTTCCCAGGGGCCAACCCAATCCAATTCTTCCGCGTCGTCGAAAATAAGGAAACCGAAATTCATATATTTAGTGGAGAATGGAGAGTGGAAAATGGAGAATATTAAGCGATTATTCACTCTCCGGCGATTCTCCATTCTCCATTACTATGGAGAGTGGAAAATGGAGAATATTAAGCGATTATTCACTCTCCGGCGATTCTCCATTCTCCATTCTCCATTCTCCATTACTCCTGTGGTAGAGCGTGTAAACCGCGTCTTTAACTTCTGCCGGGAAGCAAACGCGATGCAACTGATAGCCGCGTTGCAACCCGCGCACCGCCGCGCTGACCTCGCTGATTTCGCGGATGCAGGGGCGGGCGTAACCATCCTGCACATAAATCCGCGTTTTCGGGGCCGCGCCTTCTGCCGTGTAAAAATAATAGGGCACATCGCCGGCGCGGTCTTCCGCGAAATAGTAAGTCGGGTCAAAACCAGCGCTTTCCACGCGCCGCCGCGCCGCCGCGAGAAAATCTTTGCGTTCAGCTTCCGGCATATCTAAATCCAAAGCCTTGAATAAACGTCGGTTGACGAACCTTTGGCTCAAGTCACGCAGCACCGCATCGTCCGCGCGTTGCCATTGCTTGAGGTGAAAAATGATGTCGGAATCGTCCATTTCCAGATGCTCACGCAAAGATAAAGGCTCGTGGCGCAAGACTTTGGCAAAAGCTGTGCCGGGCGCGTGCCAGACCTCTCGGCCCGCTTGCGTCAAGTCCAGAGCGCGGCGCAAGACCGCTTTCAACACTACTTCCGCCGAACGCAAAGAGCGGTGGAAATAGACCTGACGAAACATATAATAACGCGCCTGCAAGTATTCCTCGACGGCGTAGAGGCCCGGCGCGGTGACATAAATGCGGTCGTTTTCCTCGTCAATCGCCAGCGATTTGATGACCCACGCCAAATCAAACAAACCATACTTTGCGCCGGTCATCAAAGAATCGCGCAAAAGATAATCCATGCGGTCAACATCCAATTGCGAAGAAACGAGTTGCGCCAACGCCGCCGGTTGAAAACGCCCTTCGATAATGCTCGCCACACGCTCCGGCAAATCCTCCGCGTAACCGCGCAAAACCTGTCCGACTTCGGTCTCGTCGCTGAGAATCGCCCGCACCGTCCATTCCTCATGGTGAAAGCCGAGAACTTTCTCCATGACGTGCGAAAACGGTCCGTGTCCAATGTCGTGCAACAAAGCGGCGGCGCGCACCGCCAAACGGTCTTCGCGGGTAATATGATAGCGTTCGCCCAAATGATCCAGCACCCGTGTCAAGACGTGCAACACGCCCAGGCTATGCGTAAAACGCGAATGCTCCGCGCCCTGAAAAGTGTACAACGCCAGCCCCAACTGCTTCACCCTCCGCAAACGCTGAAACTCCGCCGCATCCACCAACCCCGCCAACACCCGCCCCTCATCCGTGCCGGTGCGCAGCCGTATAATGTCATGCACCGGATCGCGGTAAATTCGTTCCCCTGCAATTATTTTTCTGTCTTCAAGTTGCATAAGCCTAACTTTATGGCCTCAACAATACTACGCTCACCACAATAATAAAAATTACGGAATGCGCCTTGAATAACCCGTTTTCCTACCCTTGTCACAGTCTGGCTTGCTAAAATTCTGCTACTAGATTATGAATTCCAACCATTTTTTCGGATATTATACGTTAAAGGAGCATTTACCGCATTGTGTGAAGTATTGTAAATACGCCAGTTGCTGTTACTCTAAGGGCAAGGCATGGTAGTTGCAAAGCCAAAGTTATGTGGAATCATAAGATTCCTCCAAAGTACTTAGAACGCAGCTTGTTTTTGCTGCTTTACTCGCCAAGGAATCACTTTTAGGAACGGGCTTGTACGCTAATGAGACAAGCTAAATAGAAAAAGGATTAAGATATGAAAAATACGATACGCATCTTTTCCTCGTTGCTGTTTGCTTTGTGCCTGGGGCTATTTGCCACGAGTGCGCTGGCGCAGACATCAACGACGGGAACCATTGAAGGTACCGTGACCGACCAAGCCGGTGCCCCCGTGCCGAATGCGACGGTCACTGTGTCCAGCCCAAACCTGATTCGGGAGCAATCAGCTCAAACCAACGGTTCAGGCGCATTTCAAATTTCGAATCTTCCCCCGGGAACTTACAAAATAAGCGTCGGGGAAGTTGGTGGCTTTGGTAAATATGAAGCGTCCAATGTGACGGTCAATCTTTCCAAAACCACAAGCCTGGAAGTTACGCTGCAACCCAAAGGGGTTGGCGCGGACGTGACTGTGACCAGCGGCGGCCAGGCGGTGGATGTGAGCAACAACACCACCGGCTCAAATGTTTCGACCGAGCAATTTTCCAACTTCCCGACTTCACGCACCGTGCAAGGCTTATATGCGATTGCCCCGACCGTAGCGCGCTCCGGCTTGCGCGACGCTTCGGGCCGCGACCGTGACCCCTCGGTGGCGGGTTCATCCGGGCCGGAAAACAACTACATCCTTGATGGTGTGCAGACCACTGACCCGGCTTTCGGCGGTTCAGGTGCCAATCTGCCCTTTGAGTTTGTCCAGGAAGTGGAAATCAAAACCGGTGCTTTTGGTGCTGAATACGGCAAAAGCACAGGCGGTATTTTCAACGTCATCACCAAGAGCGGCGGCAATGAATTCAGTGGCGACCTTTTTGCCTATTTCACCACCAAAGGCTTGGTGCGTGATACCAAATTCTTCCCCTTCACGGGTTCTGCTCCGAATGGTTTTTCGGAACTCGACGCCGGCGTTGACGTCGGCGGCCCGATTGTGAAAAATAAACTCTGGTTCTTCGGCGCTTTCAATCCGCAACAGCGCAAGAATTTCCTCTTTACCCAAACCTTTAAGAACAATGTCGAGAATAAAGTCCAGACGCCGTTCTATGCCGGTAAGATTACCTACGGCATCAACGACAACTATACACTGACATTCTCGACCTTTGGCGACTTCACCAAACAGGAAGGCTTTTTGGGCGGTAATGGTTTTGGTGCCGACCGCAATAGTTTCCTGGGCGAAGTAGAAACCGGCGGCCACAACTATGCCACCCGTTTGAACTCAACCTTTAACAAAAATTGGATTGGCGAATTTTCGTTTGGCGCCCACTTACAACGCGCCAATACGATTCCCAATGCAAGCGCCGCCGCCAATGCGCTAATCACTGACTCTTTTGCGGTTCGCACGGCGGCCGGCACAATTGTCACGCCCACCGAAACTACGGCGACGACTTCTACTACAGCCAATGGCCTTACCTATGACTTGGGGCGGGTGGCTTTTGTCTTTTCCCCGAACGGTTTCTTGGAACGCAACTTTGTGCGCCAAGGGTTCGGGCTGTTTAGCGCCCAAGACCGCAACCGCTATGAAGGCGCGGCGCGGTTGCAAAATCTCGTTGGCCGTCATACGTTGAAGTATGGCTTTGAGTACGCCAACAACATCTACCGCATCAACACGACCTCCACCGGCCCGGCGCAAACCTTTGGCCTGCAAGGATTGATTGATTCGGGTTCCGCCGGCAACAGCAATGTCACCAACGGCTTCCGCGTGACCAATAATTTCGTGGTCTGCACGACCCGCGTTATCACTGCGGTCAATACCGCTGTATGTTCCTCTGCTGCGGGCACCAGCCGCCTGGCTGCGGCGATTACCGCCGGTCAAGGGCCTGCCGGGGTCGCTGCTGCTGTTACCGCTAATGGCGGCACCATCCCCAATTTGACAACTGCTGAAGCCAACACTAATCCTTTGTTAGTGCGCTCCAGCACGCGCGTGCGTGACTTCAAACTGAACGCCGCTACTTCAACCCGCATTGAAAGTTTCTACTTCCAGGATGACTTCAAACTGACAAAGAGCATTCAGGTCAATGGCGGTCTCCGCTGGGATTACCAACAAGCGTATGGTAATGAAGGCCAAACCTATTTGAAACTGAATAGCTTCAAAGACAACCTGCAACCCCGTTTCGGCATTGTCTGGGACTTCACCGGCAAAGGACGCGGCAAAGTTTTCGCTAACTACGCCCGTTTCCTTGAAACTCCGATTCCGCTTGATGTTAATGTCCGCGCCGGTAGCGAAAACAGCCAAACGGACAAGAACTTCAACGTCAGTCGCATCAATGCGCCGGCGGGTTCCATCATTGTGCCGGGCATTCGCGCCACGCCTGCCGCTGGGCCCTCAATTGGCGCGGTCAATCTCGGCGCTGAACCGACCCCGATTGACCAGGGCTTGAAGCCGCAAACCGTCAACGAAGTAACCGCCGGTATTGACTATGAAGTCGCCAATAACTTAGCCATTGGCTTCCGCGGCATTTACCGCGCCCAAGGCTCGGTTATCGAAGACGGCTCTTTCGATGATGGTGACACCTACTTCTTGTTCAATCCGGGTGAAATCCGCAGAGGCCAGAATACGACCGAAGAAAGAGCCTGTCTCGGCGATGTCGCCACAGGACGTGCGCCACAATGTTTTGGACGCGCCCGTCGCTATTATCGGGCTTTGGAATTCACGGCCACGAAGCGTTTCACGAATAACTACCAATTCATCGCTTCTTATGTCTATTCCAGCCTGACGGGTAACTACGAAGGCTTGTTCCGTAACGACAACGGCCAAACCGACCCGAACATCACGTCTCTGTTTGACTTGACTTCATTGTTAACCAATACCTACGGACGTTTGCCCAATGACCGTCCGCATCAATTCAAGTTTAACGGCAGCTACAAACTACCATTTAAATTATTGGTGTCTGGTAACTTCTACACGCAATCGGGCATTCCCTTTGACCAATTGATTCCGCATCCGGTCTATGGCAACAACGAAGGTTTTGCTGTACCGCGCGGCACGGCGGTTAATCCCATAACGGGCAAAAGCCGTACCCCAACCACCTATCAATTGGATATGGGCTTGGCCTATCCTATCGCCCTCAAGAGTGAGAAACGCGAACTGCGGCTCACGATGGACTGGTTTAATGTGACTAACGCGCAACGCGCTATTCGTCAAGATACGACCTTCACCATCAACAGCGGCGTAGCCGGCGTTGCCGCTATCTCCAATCCGTTTTTCGGTCAGGGGCAAATCTACCAATTCCCGACCGCCTTGCGTTTCGGCGTCAAGCTGAAGTTCTAACCCAAAGCTACAGAATTGTAGCCGAAAATGGGAGAAGCGCGTAAATTGCGCTTCTCCCATTTCTCTTTCAATGTTATACTTAATCATACAGTTACCAGCCTAACGGCACCGTCAAGAATAGGGCTTACGCATCTGTAAATTGTTGACAAATAAGCAAAGGCTTTATGTTTTCTACAATTAGGCCATGATTTGCGCAGTAAATTAGTGGCGAATCCCT
>JAYVJN010000133.1:0-3106 GCA_043769325.1 Acidobacteriota bacterium | reverse complement strand
AAACCGGACACCGCCGTTGAAGGTGACGCCGGCGCGGAATTGCAACTCATTGACAAGCAAGCGTTAATCGTCACAGTTGCGCCGGATTCTGCTGCTTTCAAAGCGGGCTTGCGGCCCGGTTTTGTGATAACGCAAATAAACCAAACGAAACTGGCGGAATTTTTGCCGCAAATTGACAAACGCCTCGCGGAAGGCAGTTTAGCAAAGGGCCTGGCGCAACTTTACCGTAACCGCAGCGTGAATAATTTGCTGGCGGGCGCGGCGGGCGACAAGTTGAAAATCAGTTACATGGACGCGCAAGACCGGCCCGCCGCCGCCGAAATTGTGTTGCCGGCGCGTCAAGGCGCATTGACGCCCGCCGTCGGGTTTATGCCGCCGCAGCGTTTGTCGTTTACCAACAAGCGTTTAGCCAACGGTGTCGGCTACATTTCCTTTAACATTTGGCTCATCCCGCAGATGGAAAAACTCCGCGCCGCCGTGCGCGAAATGAAGGACGCGCCGGGTCTGATTATTGATTTGCGCGGCAATCCAGGCGGCATTGGCGGCCTGGCGGCGGGCTTGGCGGGAATGTTGACGGACAAGGAATCCTCGCTTGGCGCGATGCACCTCAGAACGGGCCGCATAGCCTTTGCCGTCTTTCCGCAAACAGGCGCGTACAACGGGCCGTTGGCGGTAATTATTGACTCCGGCAGTGCTTCCACGAGTGAGATTTTCGCCGCCGGTTTGCAGGAAATGGGCCGCGCCGTTATCGTAGGCGAACAGAGTCCGGGCGCGGCCCTGCCTTCGACTTTTGTGAAATTGCCGACAGGCGCGACTTTTCAATACGCCGTCGCTGATTTTCAGACGCCCCAAGGCGTGTTAATCGAAGGGCGCGGCGTCACGCCCGACATCAGCGCGAAACCAACCCGCGCCGCTTTATTGCAAGGCGTGGACGCGCCTCTGGCGGCGGCATTAGAGTATCTGCAAAAACAGGCTAAAACAGGCCGCGCAATTGTTCAATAAGAACCGTGTAAAAAACAACTTGTCACAGTTCCCCTCCTGTTTTAGGAGGGGTGTCCTTTAGGACGGGGTGGTCAACTGCTGGCAAATATTAGAATTCAACCACCCCCGGCCCCTCCTTTGAGAAGGAGGGGAGTTTGTTATAGCTTATTATTTACCCATTCCTCAGCGCCTGAGATGGTAAAGATTTACAATCCAACTGAACGCGCTTTAGGTTTTGCCGATGCCGTCGCCATCGCGCAACAGATGGCCCGTCAAGCCAGTGCGCAAGGCGTGTCGGCTGCTGTTTGTGGCGGTCTGGCGGTGCAACTTTATGGTTTTACCAGGGCCACACACGATATTGATTTTATCGCTGACGCCTTGCTTGATTTGCCACCCGTGCGCCAACTGACTTTTGGCGGCGAAAGCTATCAGACCGACCTCAGAGGCGAGCCGGTGTTGATTGCTTGGATTGTCCGGCATGACAACTACGAAGCCCTTTACCAGGCCGCTTTAAGCGACGCCGCGCCGACTGACGCCGGTTTTATGATGGTCACGCCGGAATGGTTGTGCATCTTAAAAATGTTTGCCCAACGCGGCAAAGACCGCCTGGATTTGCTGTGGCTGTTACGCGCCGACGGCTTGGTTGACCGCCAACAAGTAATTGGTTTGCTCAAGAAAATCACCCCGCGCACGGCGGCTTACTTTGTGCCGGAGATGGAAAACTTTTTCCTCGAAGCCGATTTGTTACGCGCCCGCGACCAACGCGGAGAATAACATTTATGAAAAAACTTCTCGCCGCTATCTCTTTGCTTTGCTTGCTCAACGCCTTTGCCTTCGCGCAAAAGCCGAAACTGAAACAGCCCGCCAAGCCCAAACAGACGGCGGCTAAACCCGCCCCAACACCGCCCGCGCAGGCCACGCCAACGCCCGCCGTTGCGCCTCAGCCGGTTGCGACTCCTTTGCCAACGCCGCCCGCGCCGGCTAAACCGCAAGCCTCGGTTTTCGGCCCCAATGAGACGAAAAACCTTCCGACGGCGGAGGTGATTCTGGCGAAATACTTCAAAGCGGACGGCACAGAGGCGGTTAAAGATAAACTCAAAACCCGTGTGATGACGGGCAATTTCGAGATTATGGGTTCAGGCATTTCCGGCACGATGGCCGTTTACCAAAAAGCCCCGAACCTTTTTTTCAGCGATACTGAACTACCGCAGTTAGGAAATTTCAAACAAGGTTTCGACGGCGAATTCGGCTGGGCCAAAGATAACATTAGCGGTTTGCGTAATCTCAACGGCGCGGAACTCAGCGCGGTTCGTATCGGGGCGCAGTTTAACCCACAAGACACACGAAAATTCTTCGGCGAAGTGAAGGTCAAAGGCATCGAAAAGGTCGGCGAACGCGACGCTTATGTCCTTGTTTTCACTGTCGTAGGCGGCACTCCGCTGACCAATTTCTTCGACACCGAAACGGGCCTCTTGCTCCGCACCGACGCCGAACTCGAAGGCCCGCAGGGCACCAAACTGCCGACGCAAACCTTTTACAGCGATTACAAACTCATTGACGGCGTGCAAGTCTCCCACTTTACACGGGTCGTCAATCCCAGTTTCACCGTCGAAATGAAATACTACCAAGTCAAACACAACATTGAAGTTGACGACAAGAAATTCCAAAAACCCGCGAATTAAAGAAGGCGGGCAACCGGCTAAAAACTAACAACCAACAACTAAAAACTGCTTTTATGATACGACCATTTCAAGGCATCACGCCGACCATTCACGAATCCGCCTACATAGACGAATCCGCCGTCGTTATCGGCGACGTGCACATCGGCGAGCAATCCAGCGTCTGGTGCAACGTCACGATTCGCGGCGATTGCTACTACATACGCATCGGCAACCGCACCAACATCCAGGACAATTCCTGTATCCACGTTACCAACGGCACGCACGCCACGATTCTGGAAGATGATGTCACGATTGGACATAGCGTCACGCTACACGGCTGCTATGTCGAACGTGGCGCGCTCATCGGCATCGGCGCGATTGTGCTGGACGGCGCGCGCATCGGTTCCTATTCGCTCGTCGCCGCCGGTTCACTCGTCACGCCGGGCACGGTTATTCCACCGCGC
>JAYVJN010000132.1:0-3968 GCA_043769325.1 Acidobacteriota bacterium | reverse complement strand
CCCAAATTCGGCGTTACTGATAACCACGTCGGCGGGCAAAATCGTGGCGTTGGCGAGTCGCACGCCGGCGGCGCGGCCCGTCGTCGGGTCAATGACGATTTCCTTAACTTCTTGTTCGTATTTTATGACGCCGCCTAATTCTTCAAACAACTTCACAAAGGCCCGCACCAACGCGCCCGTGCCGCCCATCGCGTACCAGACGCCGAATTCTTGTTCTAACTTGTGAATCAGCGCGTAAATCGAAGTGCCTTGAAACGGATTGCCGCCAATCAGCAAAGGGTGAAAACTGAAGACCTGGCGCAAACGCTCGTCTTTGAAAAAGCGGTAAACAAACTTGACCACCGAACGGTCGGCCCGTAGCCGCGCCAAATCCGGCACAACGCGCAGCATATCGCTCAGTTTCGTAAATGGCGAGTCTATGAGGTCAAATCCGGCTTTATAAATGGCTTCTGTGGCCTGGAAAAACTTGTGGTAGCCTGCCACATCCGCCGGGTTAAATCGTTCAATTTCTTTAATTACATTCTCGCGCTGGCCGTCGTAACGAAAGACCGAACCATCGGGGAAACGCACGTTGTAGAACGGGTCAACCGGCGCGAGTGTGACGTAATCTGCCGAATCGCGCCCGCATTCGGTAAACAGATTGTGAATCAACCAGGGCGCGGTGATTATCGTCGGGCCGCCGTCGAACTTAAAGCCGTCTTGTTCATAGACGTAGGCCCGCCCGCCGGGTTGGTCGCGTTTTTCTAAAATAGTGACTTCGTGGCCCTGGTTTTGCAGCAGAACCGCCGCGTATAGTCCGCCAAAGCCGCTGCCGATAACAATGATTCTCATAAATTGATGCCGCACAACAAATTAACACAACAGAACGTTTGTAATTCGCGCAAACCCCGACGAACGATGCAATTTATTCTTAGGTCGGGAAAATAGTTTGCGGGAAAGCAGAATTATTTCCCGCATTACTCAGTGACAGGATAAACACGCTGTCGCGTCAGTGACAGTAATAACAAAAATAACGTAACTGATTAGGTCTGGGCCGGGAGCGCGCGCTTCCCAGCGTGCCGCGAACGCCGCCAGGCGTGAGCCGGGGCACGGCGACGAGGTTTTTCTGCCGGTGCGTGTGATGTCGGCCCGCCGTGCCTGATGGCACGGCCAGCACGCTAGGAAGCGTGCGCTCCCAGTGCGCGTACCTAATCAGTTACAAAAAATAAGTTGTAACAGGTGAGAAAAGTTAGAGTTACGCTTTTAAGCGTGAGTTTGACGTCGCCCTTCACGCCTCCAGGCGCAACTCTCAATGCTTTTCGTCAGTTAAACGAGGCCGCTGAATAAACAAACCCTTAATCGAAGTTCGTCAACAAAACTGCGTCCTTATATGATTGGCCGCGGGAAAGCGCCAGGCGGGCGCGGTTTTTTGACCAGGCGAAGCTGAAGATTTTTTCTTTGGGTAAAACCAGAATCGTTTGGGTTTCGCCGCCGGCGAAGTTTTGCCGCACAAGCTGTGTTCCTTCTTTGGCGGCTGAAATAAATTCCAGCGCCTTTCCGTCGGGCGTAAGACGAAACACCGGCACGAGAAGTTTGCCTTCAAAGGTTCTTATATCGTTAGGATTTTCCGTTGCGATAGCAGCGATGAGATAGCCTTTTTCGATAGAGGCCACATCCTTGGGGCTGCGCCAAACCGGAAACGCCAGGTATTTGCCATCGGCGGAAAGCGTTAAAAACAGAACGGGTTGAATGTCGTCGTTGTGAAAAAACACTTCTTCTTTGCCGTCGGCCAGATTCATCCGCCGGATGTCGGATTTTTCTTTGCCGCGAAAGAGGTAGTAAACAAATTTCCCGTCGGGTGAGACTTGCGGAAATTGCCTAAGCCCGTCATTGCCCTCGGTCAGCGCAGTAACATTTGCGCCGTTGCGATCCATGCGGAAGATGTTCATAAAACGTGGGCGATTGGCTTGAAAGTAAATCGCCGGCCCATCCGCATCGGGCATTGTCGAGGTGAAATCTTTATTTTCGGTCAACTGCTGGCGCGCGCCGTCGCTGCTGTTAACGAGCCATAAATCGCTTTTCGTTTTTCCTTCAAGCTGGCTGGGATAAACAATCCTTTCATCGTCGAGCCAAGACAAGGTTGCCTGTCCTTCGCGGTTGGTGTTGCCAAAGGTTAGTTGTTTTTGCTCGTTCAGATTGGCTGCATCGGCGATGTAGATGTTGGAGAACTCGCTGGTCTGGAGGGCCAGTATCTTTTTGCCGTCGGCGGAGAGCGAAACTTTAGTGAAGGAACTCAAACCGCTCGTGATTTGTTGAGCATCGCCGACGGGATAATAAACCTTCCACAACTGCGGGAGGCTTACCGGAGTGTCGGCTGAAACAATCAGGCTTTTGCCGTCGGGATGCCAGGCGACATACTCGAATTTACGCAGCCCCGCAACCTTTAACTCTTCCGCTTGGCCGCTGGCGACATCCACGATAAACGGGTTGTTGGGTGGAATCATGGAAAGGAAGGCAATTTTTTTGCCGTCGGGCGAGAACGCGGACGGGCTAACCAAAAAAGGGTTGAGGGCTTCTTTGGCGTAAAGTTCGCGTTCCTCGCCGCTTTCCAGATGCTTGACGATTAGTTTTTGCGGCTTCGGGTCGGTGGGAACCGAGCGCACAAAGGCGATATATTTGCCGTCGGCGGAAAGCCCGAAGTCGCCGGAAATCTGCGCGACAACCAGTTTAGTTTCACCGCCAAAACGCGCCACCCGAAAGACATCGCCGTGCCCGAGCAGCATCTGTTTATTCCGAAAATAAAGAAAATTGCCGTCTGCCGAAAATTGCACTGAGCTAAACGACGTTGCGCCGGCAATGTCCAGGGCCAGGGCCTTGCCCGTCGCCATATCCTGCAAATAAATCCGTTCGTTTTTAATAAAGGCGAGAAAATTCCCGTCGGGCGAAAGCGCGGCGTTGAACAAATCGCCGGTATTGGTGAGTTTCTGAAAACTGACGTTGCCGATTGGCGCGCGGAAATATGTCGCAATACGCGCTCGCAACGGACGAAACCCGAACCATCCGATAACCGCGAACAACGCGACGCCGACGCCTAACCCCAACTTTTTCCAACTTCCGGTGCGCTTGGCGGGCAAAGGTTCCGGCGCGGCATCGGGGATAATTTCTGCGGTAGAAGTTGGTGTCGCCGGCAAAACCCCGTTGCTGTTTTCTGCCGGAACGAAGCGCACCGGCACGGTGATGCGATAGCCGAGACGGGTTTTGTTTTCAATTATGGGCAAACCATCTTCGCCCGTTCCCAAAGCCTTGCGTAAGGTGTAGATGTTTTGTGTCAAAACCCCGTCTTCGACAAAAGTATCGGCCCACACCGTAGCGAAGATTTCTTCTTTGGAAACAAACTCGCCTTGTCGCTCAAGCAGCAACCCTAAAAGTTCCGAAGCCTTCGGTGACAGCAGAAACAACTCTTTATGTTGCCACAACCGATGCGTCCCGCCGTCGAAACGAAATCCACCAAACTCATATAAGTTATTGACACCGTTAGCCATAACCGCTTTGAGAATTTATTTGAGAATAATTGAGCGAAACTTTGAAGACAACTAAGGCAATTCTCTTTATCTTCGCAGTCCAACCGCGTGCCGGACGAAACTTCAAGGCTAAGTCGTGAGTTTACCGTAAAAAAGTGAAAAGAGAAATTTCAACCAGGAGAAAAAACTATGAAACGCCGTATCACCCTATCAATCGCGCTCGCCTTGAGCGTCGCCCTGCTGTCGGCAGCGGCTGTGGCTCAAGCCCCCTCGTGCTTTCCGGTGCCCGCGCCCGGTTGTTTGTACCTGCCGCCCAATCCCTTGCCTTTCCAAACCACGACACACCAAAAAACCTATAACGACGTTGCGGGATTGCAGCGGACTATTGAATTCGCCATCCGCCGGCCCGTTGGCTTGCCGGGGCCGCTGCCCGTCGTTATCTGGTCGCACGGCGGTAACGACGGGAAA
>JAYVJN010000131.1:0-15815 GCA_043769325.1 Acidobacteriota bacterium | reverse complement strand
GTGGCGACAGGAACCGTGAGCATGGCGTTGGGCAAGGAACCCATCGTTGGTGCTGTTACCGTCACGGCAGTGGGCGATTGCGGTTGTTGAGCCACGAGTTCGGGAGCGATAGGCGGCATGGGTGGTGCCCAATTGCCGGAGACTTCGCCCATGAGAACGGCTTCGTAATCCTGCGCCGTCTGGTCAATTTCGACATTGGGATAGCTGCGATTGACCGGCACAAACCGCCAGGTACCGCTGCTGCCGTAATTGGCGGGCATCGTTTGGAGAACAAAACTCTGAATGCGCGAAGCGTCAAGCGACGAGACGGTGCCGTTGCCGGTAACGTCTGCCGCCGCGAGTTGACGCGGCAACAACGTGATGAGCGCGACCAGGTGTTGTGAAATCAACGATGCGTCAAATGAGGCGATGCCGTTGACATCGTTGGATTTAGTGGGCGTCACGGTGTAGGCTCCGTTGCCGAAACCGGTCAGCGTGTAAAGGCCGCCAAAATCACTGCTGCCAGAGACAACGGGCGCGCCCGCCGCCGTCAACGTAGTGTTTGGCACGGGCCGGAAGGTGGCAGAGTTGCCGTAATTGACCGTGCCGGTGATGTTGCCGTTGATGACGCAGGCTTGGCCGTTCATGGTCATAGACATCGGGTTGCCTTCGTTAAACTGGAACGCGCTGAAGTTGAGCGGGCTACAATTTGGGGCCACCCCGATAACCATGAATTTCAGGTTGAGCAAGACACCGCTGCCTGTGAGCGGATTTGTGCCGAAACCGGAAACAACGAGTGTGCCGGGCGAGGTAACATTGGCCGTGACGGTAAAGAGGCTGGACAATGTGCCGACTTGGTTGAAGAACGGCGCCATCGGAGTTAATACCGTCGGGTCGTAGGTCACGGTAAAGTCATAAGCAAGTACCGCGCGGCCCGTCGTGTCCGTGACGTTGATGGGAACCGTTAGTGTGTCGGTGCGGTGGGCGGTCAGGCCCGTCGGCATGACGACGGTGATTTTGCCCATCTCCTGCGTGACGGTGAAGGTCTGGCCGGCGATGGTCATCGTGCCCGTGCGCGGCCCGCCGGGATTGGCGGCGACACTGTAATTGACTGTGCCGTTGCCGTTGCCCGATGCGCCGCCGGTGACGGTTATCCAAGCGTCGTTGCTCACCGCCGTCCACGCGCAACCGCTCGTGACGGTGACGGAAACTGAATTGCTGCCGCCCATGAAGCCGAACATCTGCGAAGTCGGGGCAATCATGTAGTTGCAGGTTTCATTTTCCACAATCGTCAGGATAGCAGTAGCGGGCGAACCCAAACTGCCGCCGCCCGTCGGGTTGCTGAGGGTGAGGTTGACGGTTTCGTCGCCTTCAAAAACGGCGTCGTCCGTTATCGGGACGGCGAACGTCAGGCTGGTTTCACCGGCGGCGAAGGTCAGCGTATTGCTGGCGGTGGTGTAATCCGCCGGTTGGTTCGCGCTGCCGTCGGTGGTGGCGTACATAACCGAGACGCCGCCGGCCAGGTTCGTGCCGGTGCGCGTGACGGTTATCGTCGCCGTAACGCCGTTTTCGTTGACGCTGTAAGTCGCCGCGCTGAACTGAATTGTGCCTCCGTTATCGTCATTGGTGATGGTTCCCGTGCCTACCGCGCCTGTCACAATGCTGGCGGCCAGGACCGGCGCAACCGGCGTAACCGCGCCCAACGTGACGGTAAACGTCTCATCCGGTTCGACGAGGGTGTCGCCGTTGACGTTGACGGTGATGGTTTGCGTTTCGCCGGCAGTTCCCGCAAAGCTCAACGGGCTGGCCGTGACAACGCTGTAATCACTGCCGTCAGTAGTGACATCCACCACGTTGAAGGCGACGGTAAAGCCGCCCTGCACCGCTTTGGGTGAGGTGACGGTAAAGGTCATCGGCGATGTGCCGGTGTTCGGTTCCGCCACCGTCGGGCTGCTGACGGCAAGCGTGTTGGTGTCGTCGTTGGTGATAGTTCCCGTGCCGACGGCCCCGCTGGTGATACTGGCGGCCATAACCGGCGCAACCGGCGTGACCGTGCCGAGCGTCGCCGTCAGGGTTTCATTGCCTTCAACCATCATGTCGCCGTTGACGTTGACGGTGATGGTTTGGGTTTCGTTCGCCGCGCCGGTGAAGGTCAACGGGCTGCTTGTCCCGACACCGTAATCGCTGCCGCTATTGGCCGTGCCGTCGGCCACGTTAAAGGCGACGGTAAAGCCGCCTTGCACGGCTGCCGGCGAAGTGACGGTAAAGTTCAGGGCCGTCGGGCCGGCGTCGCCTTCCATCACTGTCGGGCTGCTGATGGTGAGCGTGTTGGCGTCGTTGTTGGTGATGGTTCCCGTGCCAACCGCGCCCGTCACGATGCCGGTGGCGGGCGTCGCCGCGCCCAACGTCACGGTCAGAGTTTCGTCGCCTTCGACGAGAGTGTCGCCGTTGACATTGACGGTGATGGTTTGCGTTTCGTTCGCCGTTCCCGCAAAAGTCAGCGGACTGGCGGTGACAACGCTGTAATCGCTGCCGTTGGTGGTGACATCCGCCACGCTAAAGGCGACGGTAAAGCCGCCCATGACAGCATTTGGCGAAGTAACGGTAAAGTTCAGCGCGGTTGTGCCGGCGTCGCCTTCCGTTACTGTCGGGCTGCTGATGGTGAGCGTATTGGTGTCATCATCGGCAATCGTGCCCATCGCCGCGCCGGACAAGATGCTGGCGTTGACCGGCATACCGAGCGAGATATTGAAGTTTTCGCCGCCTTCAACGATGGCGTCGTCCAGGACCGGAACCGTGATGGTTTGGGTCAGAGTCAAGGTGTTGGCCGGGAAGGTCAACGTGCCAGAAGTTGAGGCGTAATCCGTGCCGTCCGTCGCCGTGCCGCTCGCAGTCAGGTAGTTGACCATGACCGGATAATTTCCGGCGGCAGAGAGCGTGACGGTAAAGGTCTGCGCCGTTGCGGGTTCCGCGCCGCCAATCGCCGGAGCGATAGAGAGCGTCGGGACAAGGTAAGTGACGCTGTTATCGGTGAACGTGGAGGCCGTGTTAGTGGCTTCCGCGCCCATCGCCGCGCCCGCCGGAATGGTGACGGACACGGTTTCGCCGCTCAACATCCCGCTCACCGCGACGTTATAAGTCGCCGGGCCGCCGGTGACAACCGCCGTTGCCGTGGGCGAACCCGTGATGACGACATCACTGTTGGTGAAGCCCGTCACGTTTTCGCTAAAGACCGCCGTGAAGTTAAGCGGCGAAGCGTTGGACGGGTCAAACTGGCCCGCCGCCTGGTTAATCGTCACCGACGGCTGAATCGGTTCAAAGTCAAACGTCTGGTTCGCACTGTTAATGCCTAAGACGAAGTTGTCCACGTTGCCGGTAAACGAAGGCACGCCATTGCCCACTTTGAATAGCACCGCGCCAAAGGTCGCATGAATGCCCGCATTTGGATAGAGCGCGAGGATTTGCGCCTTGGTGCAAGGTGTCGCAGGAGTGCAGGTTGCGCTGATGGGGGACGAAGGCGTTGCCCAGAATTTACCGTTCGTGGCGTCCCAGTTTTGCCAGGTGTTCGCCAGGACTGACGCCGGATTGCCGCCGAAGCCCAAGTTCAGGTACGGCTCAAAGACCAGCCGGCCCCGGAATGAGGTAATGCCGTCGTTGAGGTTTTCGTCCACGTTGAACTGGAACGAAGGCGAAACTGTGGTGTCGTTGCCATATGCGCCGTAGGTGATTTGCGTCATCTGGTCAAGGCGCGTGCCGCCATAACCCGCTTTGGCAATAAGATGTCGCTGGGTAGCCGAGGTCACCATAATTTTCGCGCTGCCCACGCCAAGTGGCGGCGTAGGCGGCCCTTCGACATAACTATTTGGCAACGGCGTGGGATTTACATCATCGTAAAAGGCCCAGCCTTGCGGGTTAGGCGAAGTGATGACAAAGGTTGCATTGGACAAATTAAACGTCACCGTGTCATCAATAACCGTCGGCGCGGTGCTCGTATTGCCCACGTTGTCGGTGGCTGCGCCCGCCGCGAAACCGATGGTGACGGTTCCGCTGGCGGTCATGCCCGAAACCGCGACGTTATAGGTCGCCGCCGGGCCGTTGGGGGTAACAACCGCCGTTGTCGCGCCCGCCGTGCCTGTGACGTTGATGTCGTTGGACATAAAGCCGCTGACGGATTCGCTGAACGCCACCGTAAAGTTAATTGGTGATGTACTCGTCGGGTCGGTTTGCCCGATGGCCTGGTCAATCGTAGCCGTTGGCGGCGTGATGTCCAGGGTGACGGTGTTATCCGTTGAAGTCGAGGCCGAGTTAGGATTCAGGGCTGCGTCAACTGCTGCGCCCATTGGTATGGCCGCCGTGACGCCGCCGCTGGCCGTCATGCCCGAAACCGCGACGTTGTAAGTTGACGGGCCGCCCGTGACAACCGCCGTCGCGCCCGCCGGAGAGCCGGTCAGGTTGACATCGCCGTCGGTAAAGCCGGTCACGGGTTCACTGAAGACTACCGTGAAATTGACGGGCTGCACGTTGGTCGGGTCGTTCTGCCCCGATGCCTGGTTGAGGGTCACGGACGGCCCCGTCATGTCGTAGGTGACGGTGTTGTCCGTCGAGGTTGAAACAAGATTCGGGTTACCGCTGGCGTTGGCGGCGTTGGCGGGAACACTCGCCGTCACCGTGCCGTCGGAGGTCATGCCGGAAACCGCGATGTTGTAAACCGAGGGGCCGCCGGTGACAACCGCCGTCGTCGCGCCCGCCGTGCCGCCGAGGATTACGTCGCCGGCCACGTCGCCAAAACCGGTGACGGGCTGGCTAAAGGTCGCCGTGAAGTTAATCGGCGAAGTCATCGTCGGGTCGTTCTGCCCGGAGGCTTGCTCAACCGTCACAGTCAGGCCCGGTTCAAAGTTGAAGGTCTGGTTTGCGCTGTTGATGCCGAGGACGAAACCGTCCACGTTGCCGTCGAACGGCGAACCAATGCCGCCGCCAACTTTGAACAGCACCGCGCCCAGCGTCGGACTGGCGTGGATGCCTAAGTGCGGGAACGCCGTCAAAAGTTGCGCCCGCGTGCAGGGCGCGGCCTGCGGACAGGCCGCACTAACAGGAGTTCCGCCGCCAAAAGGCGTGGCCCAGAATCTGGCGGTGGGTGTAAGTAAATCCCAATTTTGCCAGACGCCTTGTTGCACTGTGACGCCAGTGTCGTATGTCGGTTCATAGACCAAACGGCCTTGAAACGCGGTGATGCCGTCGGTCAAGTCCGCGTCCAGATTGAATTGGAAGGAAATCGCCGCCGCCGTATTAGTGTTGTTGTTCTGATAACTGCTGTATTTCAGCGTAGTTATCTGGTCAAACCGCGTGCCGGGATAATCAAGTTTGCCGATAAGCTGTCCACCCGTGCTGTTGACGTTCAGATTCGCGCTGCCCACGCCAAGTGGCGGTGTGGCCGGGCCGGTGACGTAACTGCCCGTGCCGGAAGGGGTTTCAGTCAGGAACGCCCAATTTTGCGGGCTGCCCGGCGAAACCACGATGTCGGCGTTGGCGACGTTAAAGGTCACGCTGTTATCGGCAGAGGTCGAGGCCGCCGTCGGGTTGGTGTCGGCGTCTATCGCGGCGTTGGCCGGAATGCTTGCCATGACCAATCCGCTGCTCATCATGCCCGCAACGGCGACGTTATAAGTCGTGCCGTCATTGGGCGCAATTTCCGTCACTGCCGCGCTCAGAAAGCCGCCCGTGGTGCTGCCGGTAAAGCTGATGTCCGAGGCCGTAAAGCCTGTCACGGCTTCGCTAAAAATCGCCGTGAAATTGACGGGCGAAGTGCCGGTCGGGTCGGTTTGCGGCAGACCGGCCTGATTAATTGTTACTGTCGGCTGCGCGTCGTTGTCCACGATGGTTAAGAGGACGCTGTTGGGCGAACCCAGACTGCCATCAGGCGCGGGCGTGCCCAGCGACAAGGTGAAATCCTCGTTGCCTTCGACGAGGCCGTCGTCAGTCACGCTTATCATCACGTTCTTCTCCGTTTCGCCGCCCGCAAAACTCACGGAAGCGGGCGAAACGGAATAATCGGCGGGGCTGGCGGCTGTGCCGTTCGTGGCGTTGACGGGGACGGTGATGCCGTCGCCAAGCCCGCCCGTGCGCGTGACTTTGACCGTCACCGTGCCGGCGGCTTCGCTGATTTGGTTGCTCATCGGCAGGTTGGTCAGCGTGAATATGCCGGCAAAATCGTCGTTCTGAATCGTGCCCGTGCCCGCGCCTGTGCCGATGGTGGCGTTCGCGCTCTGGTTGGACAGGTTGACCGCGAAGGTTTCCGTCGGTTCAAGCGTGTAATCTTTGTTGACTAAAACCGTGACGGTCTGGGTTTGCGGCGACGCCGTGTTGCCGGGGAAACTCAGAGGCGTCGTCGGAATAGCCGTGAAATCAGAGGGTGAACTCGCTGTGCCGTCCATTGTGGCGACATCAAACGTCACCGCCGCCTGGCTCTGGCCCGTCTGCGTCACGGTGAACACGAAGCTGGTCGTGCCGCTAGGGTCGCCTTCCGGCAGAGAAACGCTGTCAACGCTCAACGAAGGCATTGCGTCGTTGTCCGTGATGGTCAGCACGGCGGTGGTTTGTGTGCCCGGCGTTGCGCCGCCCGTCGGTGCGCCGAGGGCCAGGTTGATGGTTTCCGGGCCTTCAAACAAGGTGTCTTCGTTGATGGTAACGGTGAAGGTCTGCGAAGCCACGCCCGCGCCGAAGGTCAAAGTTGCGTTGCTGGCCGTGTAATCGGCGGGATTGTTGGCCGTGCCGTCGGTAATGGTGTAAGGCACGGTGACGCCGCTGGCCAGGTTGGTTCCCGTGCGATTGACGGTAATGGTTGCCGTCCCGTCGCCTTCGCCGGCGTTGTAAGTGGCGGCGGAAAACTCAATGACGCCGCCGTTGTCGTTGTCGTCAATGGTCAGGACGGCGTTTGCCGGCGAGCCAAGCGTCGCGCCGGCGGTGGGCGTTCCCAGCGCGAGATTGACGGTTTCCGCCGCGTCAACGATGGTGTCGTCGGTAATTGCAACGGTGAAAGTCTGCGAAGTTTCATTCGCGCCGAAAGTCACGCTGCCATTGACGCCAGTGTAATCCACGCCGCCGCCCGTCGCTGTGCCGTCGGTGATAGTGTAAGGCGCACTGATGCCGCTGGCTAGGTTCGTGCCGGTGCGCGTGACGGTGATGGTCGCCGTGCCGTCGCCTTCCCCGACGTTGTAAGTGGCTGCGCTGAATTGAATTACGCCGCCTGTGTCGTTGTCGTTGATGGTTCCGGTGGCCGTCGGTGTGGCGATGGAAGCGTTGACGGGGCTGCTCAGGGTGACGGTGAAATCCTCGCCGCCTTCCAGCAAATTGTCGTCCAGGACGGGAACCGTGATGGTTTGCGGGGTGTTGTCGTTAGCCGGAAAGGTCAGCGTGCCGGCGGTGGCCGTGTAATCCGTGCCGTCGGTGGCCGTGCCGCTCGCGGTCATGTAGCTCACCATGACGGGCGATGCGCCGGCGGCGGAGAGCGCGACGGTAAAAGTAGCCGCCGTAGAGGGTTCCGCGCCGTTTGTCGCCGCCGTGACGGAGAGCGTCGGCACGCTGTAAGTAACTTGGTTGTCGGTAGATGTCGAGGCCGTGTTGCCGTTATTCGCCGGGTCAACCGCTGCGTTCGCCGGTATGGTGGCGGTCACGGTCTGGCCGCTCGCCAGGCCGCTCACGGCAATGTTGTAAGTCGCCGGGCCGCCGGTGACTGCCGCCGTCGCGCCGGGACAGGCCGTTGGAGCGCAACTGAGGCTCACATCGCCCGCGCTATCGCCAAAGCCGGTCACGTTTTCGTTGAAAACCGCCGTAAAGTTAATCGGCAAAGCGTTAGTGGGGTCGGCCTGGCCGCCGGCCTGGTTGATGGTCACGGTGGGCGGCGTGGTGTCGTTGACGGTGATGTTGACGGATTCCGCCGCGTTGTCCACCGCTGCTGTGACTACCGCCGTCTGGTTGCCGGAGAAAGGCCCGCCGCCGGTAAAGACGGTCTGCGCCAGGCCATCCACCAAAGGCGTCACTGTCGGGCTGACCGAACCGAAGGAGTTGGAGGAGAAATTGACCGGAATGCCGCCCGGTTGCAAAACCGCAATCGGATTGGGCAAATGCGGATTGCCCGGCAAGGTTGTGTAAGTGTCTATATTGTCGGAGTTAAACCGTAAATTGGTCGTGACGGTGGATGTTCCCCCCGTGTTGACGGCGGTGGGCGCTGCGGTGGTGTTGCTCAAAACCAAATAAGGAGACACACTCACAAAACTGGAAATCGTGTCGCAACCGGCGTTGCCCGGCCCGGCGTTGCAGCCAAAGAAATTGTTGCTTTGCGCCACCGTGCTGCTGGTCGTAGTGTTGAGAATGCCCGCCGCGTTGCCGGCAATGCGGTTGAAATTAGCTGTAGCCGTCGGAATGAAGGCATCGCCCGTATCATCATCAAACAACCGAATGCCGGCTTGGGTTGAGCCTGTCACAGAGTTTGCTTGCAGGTTTCCCACAGTGTTGAAGGGGTTGCCGCCAAATGAATAAATCCCGACACCCTCTATCGGCCCGGAAGCGTTGCCGACGACATAATTATTGGAAACATTGGTGTTCCCTTGGTCTAGCAGAATGCCTGTGTAACGGGTATTCTTGAGGACATTACCGCTCACTGTTGTGGTCGTCGAATTTGAGAACTGCCAGCTATAAACACCCGCATCATTGTTGTCCAAAACATTGCCGGACATGGTTATTGCGCCGCTATCAATTCCGAGTATGCCAAAAGAGTAAACCTGGGTAAACCCGCAGTTCACATTGTTGCAGACATTGCCGTTAACTCTATTGTTGGTGACAGTGGCGGTGGCCCTGGAACTAATTACAATGCCGTTTTGCGCGAGTTGCGTCTGAGCGCCGGCCCCAACAACGTCGCAATCGTTGATTGTCGCCAGCGAACCGATGCGGCTGACGGTAATGCCGTTTTTCTGGTAGTCGCTGACCGTCACGCGGTCAAAATCCAACGCGCCGATTTGGTTAAACGCGACGCTGCCGGCGCGTACTGCGTTGACGTTTTGCGTGCCGTCAAGCGGGTTCTTGCGAATGCTGGTCACTTTCGCGTCAGTCAGTTTGAGGGTCGAACTTTCGATGACAAAAACGCCGTATTGGTCAACTGCGCCGCCCGAAACCGGGCCGGTGATGGTCAGGTCGGACATCGTAACAAAAGCATTGCTACGGGTTTCCACAATTGACTGCGCGGTCACGCCGGGCACCTGGCTGTTTGCCAGTGTCGCCGGCGACTGGATAATCGTCGCCGCCAAGCCGCCGCCCGTGATAGTCACGCATTTGTTAATGATAAGCTGCTCGACATATGTGCCGGCGGCGACTTGAATCGCATCGCCGCCGCCAGGGTCAGCGGCGTTAATCGCGGCTTGAATGGTCGCGTATGTCCCAGGCACATTGAGCGTGATTCCGGTGGGAGCGCAGGGGCCGGCGAGAGGGGCGAGCAGAACTTCGCCTTTTTTGTCTGTGCCAGAAGATTTTTGCTCTTTTTCCACACTGACGCTGGCCGGACGCGCTCCGCGCTTCTCATTTTGCGGGCTTGCTAAAAGCGTCGGATTGGCAGGGCCGAGGAGGTAACTGACCCCGGGCAGTGCGCGCACCCTGGCAGATAACCAACCTAAGGTTGCGTTTGCGGGTGAAGCCGTTTGAACGGCTACCGTCTGAGAAGAGGGTTCGCCGGCTGCGTATTGCGCGCGCGGGGCGACAAAAAAGAGCGCGAGGGCAAGCACTAAAACTGTGACTGCTGCGAAAGAGCGTATGCTAGGGCTAAACATATTTTTATCCATCTTTCCGACACCAAAAGGGTCAAATATGCCGGCCGGCCTTATTTTAAGGCACACGCCGGCTGAAGTTGGGGGTTACGCGGTGAACGCAATCCCTCAACGCCGAGGAGATTTGGTAAACACACCCGATTTCAGGTGTGGCTTTCATTTAACAGGCGAGAGCCTAACAAATTTGATAAAGTCTTTGCATCACCCTTACGGGCGAGATTGCAACTTTTTCATCTGACAAAGAGATTTTCCGGTTAGTGGCTATCCAATTCGGTAATCAATATTAAGCGCACTAATTCGCTTTGCCGTTTTGTTTCAGTCTTCTGAAATATCTGTTTCAGATGCGACTTAAAGGTGTTTTTGGTGATGTCTAAAATGGACGCCACCGTTTGGCTGTCGTAGCCATTGACCAACAAACTGACTAGACGGCACTCAGTAGCAGTCAGGCCGTAGGCTTGTTTGAGGTTTGCGGCGGAACATTTGACCGCCCTTTTTAATTCGTAAACCCAAAGCAATAAAACGATATTGGTCTGTTCGCCGGGATAACGGCTCTCCGGGGCCGGGGTAATCCGCAGCAAGACTTCGGGCTTTTCTGCGTCGCCCGCCAGGATGAGCAAGCGCGAGACTTTCAATCCGGCTTCGGCCTGGGTGTAAACGCTTTCCACTTCGGCTAATAGATTGACCGTTTCCTGTCCGACGGTGACGCTCAACCGCGAATTGCCGCCCAGCATCAAGGGCGACTGACGCGCCAACATCTCACGGGCCTTGTCGTTAGCCCAAATCACGCGCCCGGTTTTGCTTACGACGAGAAGCCCGGCAAATAATTTGTTGCTGAGATGTTCAAATAACAACTCCCGCCAGCCATCTATCAGCACAGAATTTAACCATTCGCTGCCGATTTCTTTCACGATAACCCCGCTTTCTATCTTGCCACTCATAGTTTGCCACCCACCAGACATAAGTAATGCGAGGCGAGGTAAAGGTGCTCCAAATTATGGCGGTTCCCCGAATCGGCCAGAAACCTGCTACTATCGCTTTACATTGTTTAATGTTGGCGCGGAAGAAGAAATTTCAAAGTATTTCGTCTTTTTTTTAATAAATTCTATGTGTTTTCATAACTGCTTCTGCTTCAACGGGTTAGCCAAACCTGCAAGAGGCCGGAAATTTTCAGGGCATCACCCGAAAAGGTTATTTTTGTCAAGCGTTGACCGGGATTGCATGGGCTTTGAGTCGCGCCGGGGTGATTCTGCGAGGCCGCAACGCGGCGGCAGGCAGCTGGCAGCCAGCAGCCGGCAGTAAAAAGCCACGTTGCGCTGACACCGCCAGAACCGCCGCCGCCGCCGAAGTCTGCGCCAATGGCTTTCCGGCGCGCTTCGCCAGTAGCAACAGCTATCTTTTTCTACTGCCTACTGCCTACTGGCTGCGAGGCGGGGTCTTAAAGCCAGGAGCAAACTCTAAAAAGTCTCTGAAAATAAGCCGCGCCGCGCAAAAAAGCCCGGTCACGCTTTCAGGCGTGACCGGACTTTTACCCTGCTTGATAGTACTGGGGAGAAACTTGTTAGTTGTTTGGCGGCGCAACTCTGGGGTTGCCATGGCGCATCCGGCCCATCCCGTGACGCCCGCGCATTTGCTCCATTTGGGCTTTTTGTTCCGGCGTCAGGATGCTTTCAAACTCGGCGCGGCGGGCTTCGCGTTGCACCATAAAAGTTTTGTGAAACTCTTGCAGACGCGCTTCGCCGGCGGCGTCTAAAGTGCCGGCGCGTTTCTGTTGCAGCAGTTTCATGGCTTCTTCACGCTGCGGGCCGTCTTGTTGGCGGTATTTTTCGTGCAAAGCCTTCATTTGCTGGCGTTGCGCGTCGGTCAGGTCAAGGCCGCCGTCTTTGGCGCGTTGCTTGAATTGTTCAAGTTGGGCTTTCTGTTCCGGCGTCAAAATCGCTAAAAGTTGTGAGCGATGCGCTTCTTTATTGGCTTTGCCTTGAGCTTTGAGTTGTTCCAGACGGGCCTGGCCCGTCGCGTCCAGAGTTCCGGCGCGTTTGGCTTGTATGAGTTTCCGCGCCTCTTCGCGGTTTGGCGCGTTTTGTTGGCGTAACGCCTTTAGTTGCTCTTTTTGCGCGTCGGTCAAGTTGAGTTCGCGCATGACGCGGCTCATTTGGTGACGCCCGTGTTTGCCTTTGCCGCGAGTTTCGCCGCCGCGTTCGCGCTTAAATTCGCGGCCTTGCGGCGCGGGCTTGCCTTGCTCTTGGGCGAACATCGCGCCGCCCATCACTAGCAACGCGCTCAAACCGAGCGTTGCGCCTCTAAGCATATTTTTCAACATCTGTCGTAAACCTCTTCTTTATTTTCTAACCGAGACGGCCCGAATGTGCCGTCTTTGTAGCTTTAGACGCGCGAAGTCTTGATTTAGCTGAGTTGCGGTGACTTTTTGCGTAACCGCCTCAACTCAGTGGGTAAGCAGATGAGGAAAAGTTATACCGGGTAATAAAAAGTTAGAGTTACGCCTTGAGGCGTGAGTTTTACGCCGCCCTTCACGACGCAAAGGCGTAACTCTAACCGCCGGAATACTTTCTCTTAACTGCTTAGTAGAAGAAGATAGTAATTCCTACTGGCGACGCAAGCCGGAAAGTCAGTGGAGTTGCCAAAGGGCGACTGTGAAGCAGGCATAAGCAACTATCTCAGTAATCCGGTGCGCAACCCAACGGGGCGAACTATCCCTAACTTACGCGCTTAACGCCGCTTGTGCTTTCCTCCAAATGCTTTAACTGCTGTGTTTAGCTCTGCAATTCACGCGGGCGCGGCGGCGACGGCAATTTCGCTTGTTGTTTGGTGTCCGCGCTATCTTCTCCGGTGGCGGCAAACACTTCTTTGAGCGCGCCCAGGCTGGACATTAAACCCGAAGTTTCGACAGGCATGAAAATTACTTTTGCGTTCTGCGTCCGCGCCATGTCGCGCAGAGATTCGATGTAGCTCTTGGTAATCAGATATTGCCCCGGATTGCTGCCGGGCATGGCTTGAGCGATACGGACGATGGCTTCGGCTTCGGCCCCGGCGGTGCGGAGGCGGGCTTGCGCTTCACCGTCGGCTTGCAGCACGGCGGATTCGCGTTGGCCTTCGGCGCGGGTAATGGCGGCCTGTTTTTCGCCTTCGGCGCGGGTGATGGCGGCTTGGCGTTCGCCGTCGGCTTGCAAGACAAGGGCGCGGCGCGTGCGTTCGGCGGTCATCTGTTTTTCCATCGTGAGGCGCACATCTTCCGGCGGCGTGATGTTTTTGATGTCCACGCGGGTCACTTTGACGCCCCATTTATCGGTGGCTTCGTCGAGAATCAGGCGCAGTTCGTTATTGATTTGGTCGCGTGAGGAAAGCGTGTGGTCTAAGTCTAGTTTGCCCACCACCGAACGCATTCCGGTAAAAGTCAGTTGCACCAGACTGCCCACCAGGTCGTTGACTTCGTACATCGCTTTGATGGGGTCGGTAATCATCCAATAGACCACTGAATCCACATTTATCATCACGTTATCGCGGGTGATGGTAGTTTGCGGCGGCAGGTCTATAAACTGTTCGCGGGTATCAATTTGCGTCATGCCAGGCTGCGTATTAGACCAATAAACGCCACGCGGACGGTCTATAAAAGGCACGATGATGTTCAGGCCCGTCGTCGCCACGCGGCTGAACTGGCCGAACCGCTCAATCAACATGACGGTTGACTGCGGCACGATTTTTATGGTCTTGGCCGCGATAACCAGCGCGGACAAAGCCAAAAAACCGAGGAAAAAAAGAAAGACTAAGGGTTCCATAATAATTTTCTCCCAATTTGCGAAACTAACTTGCACTATAACGGATAGCGCGGCGAAGGGAAAGCCTTTTGTGCGCGAGTCAGTCGTAAAAACCGGCGCGTTGGTATGATTCGTCCAGTAATTCCACCGGATGGCAGACGCGCAACGCCCGGCCCGCGAGTTTTGCGCCCGCCGCCAAGTGTAAATGACAGCCAGGATTGCCCGTCGCCAATGTGGTCGCGCCCGTGTCCGCGATGTGGCCTAACTTTTCTGCCAAAATGTTTCCCGACAATTCCGCTTCCAGCAAATTATAGACGCCCGCGCCGCCGCAACAGCGTTCACTTTCCGCCAACGGCGCGAAGGGCAAACCCTTGATAGATTGCAACATAGCCAATGGCTCAGAGTTCGCCTTTTGCCCGTAAAGCAAATGGCACGAGGCGTCGTAGGTTACACTTTCATCAGTAATTGCCGCGCCGGTTTTAATACTCGTTGTAGCTAATTGCTGGCTTACGTCGCGCACCCTCGCGCTGAATTTCACGGCGCGTTCGGCAAACCCCGCGTCGCTTTCCAACAAATGCCCGTAACTCGCCAGCATCGCGCCACAGCCGCCGGCGTTGGTTACGATAGGCGCATCCGTTTCGCCAAAAGCGTCAATATTGCGTCGCGCCAATTCCCGCGCGCCCGCCAAATCTCCCGCGTGGGCGTGCAATGCGCCGCAACAACCCTGCGCCGCCGGCGCGTCAACCTGGCAACCATTAACCGCCAAAACGCGCTCCGTCGCCCGATTCACCCGCGCAAACAAACCTTCCGTGACACAACCGCGAAACAGCGAAGCTGTCGGGTTTAGGGGTTGGGGAATAGGGGCCGGTTCTTTGAACCTTGAACCTTGAACTTTGAACTTTGAACTTTCCAACAATGTAAAGGCCAGCCGTAGGCGTGGCGAAAATGCGCCGAAAACCTTTGCGCCCAGACGCCCCAGGCCCAGGTCGCGCATGATGCGCCCGCCCGCAAAAAACAGGCGCAAACGGCGCGGGTAAGGCCAAATGTAACGCAACGCAAGGTTTAAGAACTGCCCCGCAACATTCGGCACGGGTTCGGCCTCGCGTAATCTCTCGCGTCCGTGTTCCAGCAATTGCCCGTATTCCACGCCCGCCGGACAAGCCGCTTCGCAAGCGCGACAACCCAGACAGCGGCCCAGATGTTTTTTGAGAGCCGGTGAATCCGCTTCAATGCGCCCTTCCACCGCCGCCCGCATCAAGTAAATACGCCCGCGCGGGCCGTCGTTTTCGTCGCCCGTCAAACGATAAGTCGGACAGGCTTCAAGGCATAGCCCGCAATGAATACACGCCAGCAGTTTTTGTTTAGCAACGGCCAAAGGCATATAAATCAGTGTCTGGCGGGCATCTTTTCGCCGGCTTTGATGGCAACTTTCAGGCGATTTTCGCGCGGCGGGATGGGGCAAGACCAACGCCCGGTGGTGTGGTCATATGCGCAGTTGGGTTGATAGGCGCGGTTGAAATCGAGCGTGATGGTGTCGCCCGACGGGATTTTCAGGTCAATATAACGCCCGCCGCCATAGGTTGCCTTGCCGTTAGTCGCGTCGTTAAAGGGCAGGAAAAGATAGTCCTTGTATTTTTCCTGTTGCGCCAAAGCCTCGTTTTGATAGACGTTGAGCGTGAGTTTGCGCCCGTTGAGCGTGAAATGGAGCTCGCCGTATTTGACGTGCCGTTTCTGTTTGTTAGGGTTGGAGGTGGGCATTTCAAACTTGGTTTCCTCCGGCGTGCGGACAAAACGAGCCGTGACGCGATAAGCCGCGCCGATAGGGAAAAAACTCAAGCCCTTGAAAACAGGGATTTCCTGCGGCGGCAAAGGGGATTCTTTGGGGTTGCGAAACTCGGCCTCGCGTTCGGCGCGAAAATCCATGATTTCCGCGCGTAGGCCGTTGTTTTTTACTTGCGCTATAACTGACAACGACAAGCCGCAGAATGCGACGAAAAGCAAAACTCTTGTTACCTTAATCATATAACTGTTAATGTTGCGGAGCGACAAAATATCGTAGTTCTGTTTGGTCACTTCATGATACAGGAGAACTACGATGGGCGAAATGGTCGCATATTAAGTATGCGAATCAGGGGTTGAAACTCACCGGAAACGGAGCGTGTCACGATTGGAGCGCGCCACGCGCTTGTCCGCAACGAGCCAAAGGCGAGTAACGCCCGTGCGAAATCAGCCTGGTTTGCAGGCCACGCGCCGC
>JAYVJN010000130.1:0-8342 GCA_043769325.1 Acidobacteriota bacterium | reverse complement strand
TACGCTGTAAATAAGTAAAGTTCCTATTATAAAAGCGAAAGGCGAAATTAATTGAAAATAGAATGGTTTTAAAATGTCAGCCGCTTTAACTGAAAAATTATGATGTAATTGTCTTGGTACGAAATACAAAACCAAAGAAGTAAGCAACATAAACCAACCAAAAATTTTGAAAATGTCTGGATATTTTGAATTGTCAGCCGACAAAATAAGTCCAACCGCCGGAATTATTCTGATTGTAATTTCTGCATAATTTATAAAATTTGTACTTCCTGCTTTTCGCAAAGTTTCATTTGCTTTTTGTGGCTTTATTAACATTAGAAGTCCAACGAAAATAAAGAAAAGTCCGAAAAGTATAATTGTCCATTTTGCTAATATTTCTATCATTTTTGTCTGTCTGTTAGTTGTTGGTACGGTCGCTCATAGGGTTGCAGGTAACTCGTAAATATACGCACCTTTTGGTGCGCGAGTCCAATATATAGAATTAAGAGTAAATAGTCAACATATCTAAATCACTACCATAAACAGATTATACACTGATAATTAAGTAAGCTATGCCTCATCTTGTTTACAACAGACAATACAATATACGAATATCGCACTCAATCTACATTATTACAAACAAATACAAAATGCGACCTACTTATTCCTTCTTATCTAACAAAATTAGTTGTTCCACGATGACTTCTGTTACATATCTCTTATTTCCCTGTTTATCATCATAAGAACGGGTCTTAATTTTCCCTTCAATGTGAACCAAGCTTCCTTTATGCAGATATTTTTCCGCTAAATCCGCCAAACCCCGCCACAGCACAATACTGTGCCACTCGGTATTTGCATGAGTTTGCCCGTTTTCGTCTTTGTACGATTCAGTCGTTGCCAGCGAGAATTTGGCAACTTTGATATTGCCTTCCAATAGTTTAATCTCAGGATCGCTTCCTAAATTACCGATGAGTAATACTTTATTTAAGCCTCTCATAATTTCTTATCAATCCATTGTATCCAAAGGGCTTTTGATGTTTTTCAGCGTCTTATTGCTGACGTGTGTGTAGCGCAAAGTGGTCTTAATATCGTTATGTCCAAGCAATTGTTGGATAAAAGTTATATCAGTTCCGCTTTCCAAAAGGTGCGTAGCGAAGCTATGTCGTAAACCGTGAATGCCAACGCTCTTGTTAATCCCGGCTTTCGCCAAAGAATCGGAAAATACTTTTTGACAACTCCGAATGCTATATTGACCGCCATATTGCCCTTCAAATAAGTATTTTTCCGGGCGGTATTCTCTAAAATACGCTCGCAATTGCTCTAAAATGCTTTCCGGCAAGTTTGCGTAGCGGTCTTTTTTACCTTTAGCCCGTTCAATAAAGACCTGCATATTTTTGCTGTCAATGTCGGTAACTTTTAGATTCACAATTTCGCTGACACGCAAACCCAAACCGTAGCAAAGCCTCAACATCGTGTTGTGTTTGAGATTGGTTGTAACCGTAAAAAGCTTCTTGATGTCTTTGACATTGATAACTTTTGGTAAAATAGACGGCTTTTTCGGACGGGGAATTTCAACAAAAAATTTGTCGCGGCGCAATACTTGCTCAAAGTAAAACTTCACCGCGTTCAAACGGCTATGTATTGTGTTTTCAGAGAGTTTCAAGGTGTTCACGCAATACAAAAAATAACTTCGCAGTTTGGTCGCGTCTAATTCATCAACATTATGGCCTTTCAGTATTTGCAGCAATTGGGCAAACTCATTGCGATAAGTGTTTATCGTATTTTGGCTATATGCCTTCAACTGCAAAGTTTCAATGAACTTCGCAAGAGCGGGTTGATTTACCGGATGGATACACAGGGCAGTTTTAACTATGGATTGCTTCGGAGCTAACCCAAATTTTTGCCGGTAATGCGGCGAGTCGGAAACATACCAAGCTTTTTGCAACCGGCTCCATTTAACCCCACGCAATTTTTTCACTCGTTCATTGAGATTCGCGCTATAAGCAAAACGAATAAAAATCACGCCTTTGCGGTTATGCGTGGCGGGTTCATATTTGACTTGTTGGTTCTCCATCACTGCTCTCTATTTTATTTTATACTCAACACAGGCACAATCGGAGAAACAGGTCAGTACCCGAAGCGGTAGCGATGGGGTTGTCTTAACGCCATCATGCACCTCAGTTGCGACCCGGGCGCTACCGCTTCCGGTACTGACTTGTGGCGTCTCTCAATACGCCAATTGTGCCCGTGCGAAGTATAAAATCATTGCCAGACGATTTATAAGGAACTTTAAGTCTGCTCGTTGGCTTTTCTGAAAGAAAGGTCAGAAATAACTTTGTCTGTGGTGTGCTTCAACCGACTGGCTAATCACAAACGGAATACGGTTTGTCACCGCGAACAAGCTATGAGAACCGACAATTTTCGGTTCAGCGATTTTCGTCATGGCACTCACGCGCTGCACCAGGTCAAACAATTGCTCTTTGCGCACAGTATTCCCGTAGCTCCTTTCGTTCTTGTAGCGTAAGAATGCCGGCGAAAGGCGTTGACGACCTGAGCCGTTGGCCTTCGTCGGAATCTTGCGTAATAATGGCGATAATTTGGGCAACCGCGCGGGTCGCAAGAAGTTGCTCCCATTCTTCCAGACAGCGGGCTTCGGCTGAACCGCGTTCGTGCGCTTTCAGCCAGCGCGCCAGGTTGCTGCGGGCGATACTCAGCACGCGCTCCGGTTCGCGGGCCAGGCGTTTGGCGATTTCACGGTGGCAGAGCAGATTAAGGCGGTCTATAAACTGTTGCGAACCAAGCATTACGGGTTGTTCTGCGACGGCTTCCATAACTTAGATTATAGACGGATTTAACCCAAACAGTACAGCCGTCCGTCCTGTGAACCGATGACGAGGCGGCCTGAGGCGATGGCGGGCGAGGCCGAAACTGCGCCGCCGGCGTTGAAGTCAAAGACGCTTTTGCCGGTCTCTAAGTCAAGCACATAGAGCCGCCCGTCGTTGGAACCGACGTAGGCGCGGTTGCCGACGATGGCGGGCGATGACTCCACGCGGGCGCGGGTGGCGAACGTCCAGAGTAGCTGTCCGTTGGCGGCGTTGAGGCAGTGCACGCGCTTATCGCGCCCGCCCACGACGACGCGCCCGAAGGCGACGGCTGCCGACGAATAAAAGGGAAACTGCCGGTCTTGCGGCGCGTAACGCCAGGCGAATTTGCCGTTGGTCAAATCCACCGCCAGCACGTCGTTGTTAAAAGTCCCGTAAATCGCGTAGTTACCGGCAATTGTGGGCGACGCGCCGGTGTACGCGCCGGAATTGGCGGCAAGTAACTCTTTGCCGTCGGCGAGGCGAATGGCGCGGAATTTCTCGTCGCAGCCCGCGAGATAGGCGACGCCGTTGCCGATGGACGGCGTGGCGTGGACGGGGCCGTCGGTCTTGACTTTCCAGAGCAACGCGCCGGTTTTGGCGTTGAGGCAATACAGATGCTCGTCGTAAGAGCCGATAAGCACTTTGCCATCCACATATACGGGCGATGATTTAATCTCGCCGCCGGTCTTGAAGGCCCAGGCTTTTTGGCCCGTCGAAGCGTTGACGGCGTTAATCCAGCCGCGCAAATCGCCTATGTAAACCAGATTGTCAGTGCCATTATACGCTGGCGACGATTCGCCGACTTCATCAACTTTGAAACGCCACCAGACCTTGCCGTCAGCCAGGTTCAAGGCCACCAACTCGCCTTTCGCCGACGCCGCCAACACCGTCTCGCCGACAATCGCCGCCGATGATTCCACCGCGCCACCCATGTCGAAACTCCACTTAACCGAGAGTTTATCCGGCAAACCGCCCTGCCCAGACAGTCCGGTCAGTTGCGAATTGCCGCGAAACTGTGACCAATTATTCGCCGGCGTCTGCGTTTGAGCAAAGGATGAAGGATGAAGGATGAAGGATAAAATAAATGCCGTTAGGAGGCAAAAAATATTCTCCATTCTCCATTCTCCACTCTCCATTTTGTTTAGTAAGCGCATTCGTAAATCTCCATCGCGCCGTCGTAATCAAAGGGGCGCGGGTTGAATGTTCCCGTCCACTGTTTCGCGGCGGCAACAGCTAAGAGGGGTAAATCTTCGCGCGGGATGCCCGCCTCGCGCAAACGCGCGGGCAAACCGGCGACAGCGGCGAGTTTGGCCAGGTGTTGCGGCAAATCGCTTTGAGTCCCGCCTTTAGGCGGCAGCGCGGGCCAAGACTCAAGTTCTTCATAAAGCGTCGAATAGCCGCCGGAAGGCGGGACTCTAAACGCCTGATTCCAACGCACCACCGCCGGCAACAGCATCGCCAGGGCCGCGCCGTGCGCCGTGCCGTAGCGTTGCGTGAGCGGATTGGCGCAAGCGTGGGCCGCGCCGAGCATCGAATTTTCAATCGCCGCGCCCGCGTAATACGCTCCTAGTTGCATCGCGGCGCGGGCTTCCAAATCATCCGGCGCAGCTAAAACGCGCTCATAATTGGTGGACAACAGCCGCCACGCCTCAAGCGAAAGTTTGGTGGAATGTTCATTACGCTTAGTCGTGACAAAAGTTTCGACGGCGTGGGCGAGGGCGTCAAAACCGCTCAGGGCCGTCACTTCGCGGGGCTGCGTAACGGTCAGCGCGGGGTCGAGCAAGGCAATTTGAAACGCCGCGTCATGGTTGCCGCAAGCCATTTTCTCGTGCGTCACGGCGTCGGAAATGAGCGTGTAACTCTGCGCCTCGCTGCCAGTTCCGCTCGTGGTCGGCACGCCAATCGTATGCAACAAAGGCTTTAACGCCTTGCCGTAGCCGCGATAATCCGCCATCGCGCCGCCGTTAGTGTACAGAAAATTGATACCCTTTGCACAATCCAAAGAACTCCCGCCGCCAAGTCCAATGATAGAATCGGGCCGCGTTTCAACCGCAAATTCCCGGCCCGCCGCAACCATCGCGCTATCGGGATTCTCGCCGAAATCGTGCCAGGGAAACACAGTTACGCCGCTAGTTTCCAGCAACTTAACGGCTTGCGCGACATAACCCGCCGCGACCAGGCCTTCATCGGCCACCAGCAGCGTCCGGCGAAAACCCGCTTCCCGCGCCAGTTCGCCTAGCTTGGCAAACGCCCCGACGCCAAACACCAAGCGCGCGCGTGTGTGAAAATCGAATGAATCCATATTCAGGCAACGGCATAGCCGGTTTCAGGGCGCACCTCTGGCAAACGGAAACCCAACACAATGTCAGATTTAGGGATTCCCTCGGCTTCCAGTTTCCGGGCAATTACAATATCGGTGTTGTCAGCTTGAATCCACACCTTGCCGTTGATAATTTCCAGATGCGCCACGATGTTATGCACACGGTCTGCGCCCTGCCAACCTTCAGCTATGATGGCATAGCTATCGTTACGCTCATCAAAAAGCGTGCGGTCATGGATGCCGCCAACCAAGTTCGGAATGACGGCAAACCATTCCAGAAGTTCTTCGATAATCTTCCGATACTGAGCGGTTTTTCCAGCTACGTTTTCCATAACATAATCTCCTCCGTGTCTTTATCGAAAACCAGCAAATTGATATGTTCGCGCACGCGCAGCGTTTCGCCGTCGGGGTCGTCAAAAATCTGGCGATAAGCCGCTACGTCCAATGCCAGAAAAAGCGTCCGGTCAGACTCCGCTTGCCAGAGTGCCGTGCGGTACAACATAATCTGCCCCAAGGCATTATACAGGTCATCCAAGTCATTGGCCCCAATGAAACTCTTGATTTCAACGGCAATTTTCTCCGTCCCTTTTTGCGCGGCAACCAATTTCTCCGCGCCCAGGTCAACCAACACTTTGCGTGTTTTCCAAGCAACTTTGAGCGGGTCGTGCGTAATCGTCCAACCGTCTTTAACGAGCGCGTTGACCACTTGATAATGTACTTTGTCTCTCGCGGGCATAACAATTATCCCAAATAATCAACGGCTTTTGGCGTTTAGTAATAGGCCAAAAATAAGTTTACCCACAATGCGGAAGCCCGCACGAAGTAAGGGCGTAAAACATGGCACACTTACTTCGTGCGTGTTTCTGCAAGATTGATGGGTAAGGTTATTATATTCGCATTACTTACTGCTTTGCCTGTTCCCACCGCGTAAAGATAGTTTTGCGAACGCACGAACAGCGCGCCGTCGGAGATGGCGGGGGTTGCCATGAGCGGTTCGCCCATCGGGTTCGTCGCCAGCAGTTCGTAATCCTTACCGGCTTTGAGGACGTAAACGTCGCCGTCTTCGCTGGCGAGATAGATTTTGCCGTCTGCCGCGACGGGCGAGGCGGTGAAAGAACTGGGCAAGCGTTTTTGATAGACGAGTTCACCCGTTTTGGCCTGATAGACGCCTAAAACGCCGTTGTCGCCGCACATATAAAGGTAATCGCCGTAGGCCAAAGGCGTCGGCGTGTAAGGGCTGCCTTTGTCCGCACGGTAGGCCAGGGCGTCCGCTTTGGCGGAAATATCGCCCGTTGCGCCGGGCCGGAAGGCGTAAAAGGGGCTGCCCAAAGGATAACCGCCGGCGACGATGATTAAATCGTGGGCCACGATGGGGGCTTGCTGTTTGACCTGCGTTTTTTTGCTGTCAAAACGCCACAACTCTTTGCCGGTGGCGGGGTCGTAGCCGCGTATGTAGTTGCCGCCGTTGACGATAAGTTCGGTGCGTGTTTTGGCTTGGTAAACCGTGGGCGTGCTCCAAGAAGTGATTTCGCCGCGCTCCACGCGCCAGACTTCCTTGCCGTTTTTCAGGTTGAAAGCCGCAAGCCATGATGATTTGTGGCTGTCATTCTGCACGATGACCAAATCGCGGTAGATGACGGGCGCGGAGGCGTGGCCCCATTCCGAAGTCGGGTCGCCGTAAAGTCCCGGGTTCATTATGCCCAAGTCTTTCTCCCACAATAGCTTGCCGTTGAGATTGTAGGCGAACATCCCTTCCGAACCCATCAGCGCGACGAGGTAACGCCCGTCGGTGACCGGCGTGGCGTTGGCTTGCGTGGCCTTGACGTGGCGTTTGGCACGAGGGATGCCGGCGTGGGCCGTTTGTTCCCATCGAATCTTGCCCGTAAGTTTATCTAAACAATAGGTTTTCCAAGTGTGTCGCACGTCATCGCGGGCCAGGTCAATGCCTTTATTTTTGGCCTGAAACGTCACTTTGTCGGCGTCGCTGATGGCGGTGATGACAAACACTTTGTTGCCCCACACAATAGGACTCGCGTGGGCCAGGCCCGGTATCTGCGTCTTCCACAGGATGTTGGTTGATTTCGCTGCGTCCCAAGTGGTCGCCATGGGCTTGCCCTCAGCCACGCCCGAAGCGTTCGGGCCGCGAAACGAAGGCCAGTTTTGGGCATAGAGTGAGGCGGAAAAACAGAAAGAAATTAACGCAGAGACGCAGAGACGCAGAGACGCAGAGAGAAAAGACTTTGAACCTTGAACTTTGAACATGAAACTCATATTACTCCTCGAACGCGGCGAAAGCGTTTATTTACCAAGCGTTAGCATCCAAGCGCAGCCGATTGCGCCGGAGGCCAGCACTACCCAAAGCGCGTCAATTTTGAATTTATACAAAGCCGCAAATGACGCCGCGCTCAAGGCCAAGGCGAACCAGTTGACGCCGCCCGTCAACCCGCGCGGGAACAGTACCGTCAGGCCAAAGACCAACGCCAGGTTTAGTATGACGCCCACCACCGCCGCCGTGATGCCGGATAACGCTGCTGTCAAATTATGATTGCCGCGCAATTTTTCGATGTAGGGCGCGCCCAAAAAGATGAAAATAAACGACGGCAGAAAGGTCGTGTAGGTTGTCAGCAACGCGCCCGTAACCGCGCTCAGGCCCTGCGCAAGCCCCTGTGGATTGTTCCAGGCCGCCATAAAGCCCAAGAACTGTAAGACCATTATAAGCGGGCCAGGCGTGGTTTCCGCTAACGCCAAGCCGTCAATGGATTGCGCCGCCGTAAGCCAACCGGAAGCGGTGGCGTGTTGCGTTGTGTAGGCCAAAACCGCGTAGGCCCCGCCGAAAGTCACCAACGCCGCTTGGCTGAAAAAACGGTACTGCTGCGCGTGCAAACTGTCCCACCCGCGCCACGCCAGAATCGCCGCAAATGGTAACAACCACAACACTAACCCCGTTGCCAGAACCGCTACCGCCCGCCCGCGCGACGGGAGCGTGTGCGCCGGCGGCGGCGCATCATCGTCAATTACCGTCGGCTGGGGGTTAGGTTTTAGGGATTGGGGATTGGTCTTTCCCCCAGCCCCCAATCCCTGCGCCCTAACCCCCAGACCTATCAGCCCCGCCGCCAGCACGATGAGCGGAAACGGGACGTGGAGAAAGTAAATCGCCACGAACGCCGCCGCCGCGATGA
>JAYVJN010000129.1:0-13277 GCA_043769325.1 Acidobacteriota bacterium | reverse complement strand
TTAGGCGCGGTGTTCTGCATAGCGCGGCGCAAATCGCCATCCGTAATAATGCCCAGCAACTTCCCTGCCTCATCTATCACGTTCGCCGCGCCGTAACCGCCGCGCGTGATGGCGGCGAGAATATCCAGCCACAATGCGGCAGGGCCGAGCAAAGGATTGTCCGCGCCGCCGTGTAACAAATCGGCCACGCGCCAGGTCAGCCGTTTACCCAAACGCCCCGCCGGATGGTTGACGGCAAAGTCTTCCATCGTCAAGCCTTTAGCTTGCATGAGCGTCAGCGCAAGCGCGTCACCGAGAGCTAAGGCAACAGTTGTGCTGGCAGTTGGCGCAAGGTTGAGCGGGCAAGTTTCTTCGTCAACCCCAGCGTCAAGCGTCACCGTTGCCTGACGCGCCAATGTCGAACCCAAGTTCCCCGTCAGAGCGATAACCGGCACGCTACGCTGGTTAAATGTTGGCAACATGAGGAGTAACTCGTCGGTTTCGCCGCTATTGCTGAGAGCGATAACGACAGCGCCGGTTTGCACTAAACCTAAACCGCCGTGCAAGGCGTCGGAGGGGTGTAGAAAGAGGGCCGGCGTTCCGGTGCTGGTCAAAGTGGCGGCGATTTTCCGCGCGATGTCACCGGATTTGCCCACGCCCGTCACCACCACTTGCCCCTGACAAGCCAGGAGAATCTCGATAGCGCGTTGCGTCGTTGGCGCGTCAAGCCGCGCCGCCGCCGCCTGAATAGCGTCTGCTTCGTGGCGCAAGAAACGAGCGGTTTCGCTGTGAAATGTGGGTTTGAATGTCACGTTCAGGCGTTTTGGCGAAGACATATAGTAAGCGGTTCAAAGTTTCAAGTTCAAGGTTCAAAGCTAAAGATTTGTTTTACAACAATTTCGTTTTTTCCATAAAGCGGAAAGATTTACTCACCCGTTTAGTAACGCGAATAAAATAACCTGACCCATCAACTATATCTTTCAAGAAAAAGAATTTTTCACCACAGAGGCACAGAGATTAAACAAAATAAAAGATTTACCTCTGTGTCTCCGTGCCTCTGTGGTAAATTCTTTTTCTTGAAGTGTATATCTTCGTAAGTGTGCTTAGTTTTTTGACTTTCGACTTCCTCGACGCCCTTACTTCGTGCGGGCTTCTGCATTGTGGGTCAACTTATTTTTGACCTGCTACTTAGCATAAGGCTTAACATTTTTCTCCGCAAATTGCCAAGACCGGAGTTTTTGTAACATTGCGGCAACATCGCGCAGGTTTAATGCCGTTGGCTGTCCCGCAATTAAGCAAGCGCACAGAAGCGTTTCGGTGTAGAGAAAAACTATTTTATTGAACCGTGACAACTTACCTTGAACTTTGAACCTGAAACTTTGAACTACCTGTTTAGTTGTTAGACATCGCGCCGCGATTATCTTATAGTTTTACTTTGCTTGTATTCGACTAATTACTGACCACCAACGGAGCAATTTATGGGCTTTAGCTTTATCCCCAAAGAGGAACAATACTTTTCCCTCTTTCAACAAATGACCGATTACATCCAAGACAGCGCGAAGGCGTTGACGGAAATGATGAACGACCAAAGCGGCGAATATGACCACCACGTCAACCGCATCAAATCCATCGAACATCAGGCCGATGAACTCTCACATACTATCCTCAACAAACTCAACAAATCATTCATCACGCCCTTTGACCGCGAGGATATCTACGCGCTGGCTACTCGTCTGGATGATGTGGTTGACGGCATTGATGATGCGGCGCGCACGATGTTAATGTACAATGTCCACGCCAGCACCAACCACGCCCGCCATTTCGCGCAAATTATCCAGAGTCTCGCCGGAGAATTGCATGAGATTATTCTCGTGCTGGAAAAACCGCACGGCGTCAACCAACGCTTTATCGAAGTGCGGCGGCTGGAAAACGAGGGCGATGACCTCTTTCATACAGCCATCGGAGAACTTTTCCATAGCGGCAACGACCCTCTGACCATCATTAAGTGGAAAAATATCTACGAAAAGCTGGAAGCCACCGTTGACGCCTACCAAGATGTGGCCGGCGTGATTGAAAGCGTTATCTTGAAACACTCGTAAGTCGTTATGGATGCAAATCTTACACTTGTCATCGTGATTGTCGTGTTCGCCCTGGCGTTCGATTATATCAATGGTTTTCACGACGCCGCTAACTCTATCGCCACCATCGTCTCGACGCGCGTGCTCTCGCCCGGACTCGCCGTTCTCTGGGCCGCCTTTTTTAATTTTGTAGCTTTTGCCGTTTATGGGCAAAAAGTTGCCAAAGCGGTGGGCGACGGCGTTAACCTGAGCTCTTTACAAAAGGATATTCGCCTCTATGTAATTTTGGGAGCGTTAGTCGGAGCCATTATCTGGAACCTTATCACCTGGTTTTTAGGCTTACCAACTTCAAGTTCCCATGCTTTGTTGGGCGGTTACGGCGGTTCGGCAATGGCGGCATATTACTCCGGCTTATCCGCAGCAACTTACACCGGCGGAGCATTTGGGCTTTTGAAGTGGGAAGTGTGGCGCAAAATCTTAATATTTATCGTGGGCGCGCCACTTATCGGCATGACGTTAGGGTTTGTTCTGATGGTTGCCGTCTTTTGGATTTTCCGCCGCTTTTCGCCCTCCCAAGTTGACGGTGTTTTCCGGCGCGGACAACTGATATCGGCGGCGGCTTATTCGCTGGGACACGGCGGCAACGACGCGCAAAAGACAATGGGCATCATCACTGCCGCATTGCTGGCGGGTAATTTCATCGCGCCGGCGGCTGATGGGGGCCTACCTAAAGTGCCGCTGCTAGTTGTGCTGGGCGCGCAAATAGCCATCGGTTTGGGAACTCTCTCCGGCGGCTGGCGCATCGTCCACACGATGGGCTCAAAAATTACCAAATTAAAACCCGTCGGCGGCTTTTGCGCGGAAACTGCCGGGGCCTTGACGCTTTTTGGCGTCACCAGCTTGGGGGTTCCGGTTTCCACTACGCACACTATCACCGGCGCAATCATCGGTGTGGGCGCAACGCGGCGTCTCAGCGCGGTTAAATGGGGCGTCGCCGGACGCATCGTCTGGGCTTGGGTGCTGACCATTCCCGCCGCCGCCGCTATTGGGGCGCTCTCTTTCGTCTTGATAAATTTTATTCACACGCATTTTTTCTAAGTAACGCGAATGACGCGGCAGTGCGGAAGGCGCGCACGAAGTAAGGGCGTTGTCTGGTGTGGTCTGCTACGCCCTTACTCCGTGCGCGCCTTCCGCATTAATTCTCATTTTGGCTTGAGACTTGGGCGCGGCGAGCAAAAAAGAACACAGATGAAGCGGATGCGGGAGATAAAAGCGGATTCAGACTCGCGTAAATCCGTTCTTTCCGTCAAATCCGCGTTCTGCCAGGCCGTTGCGGTGGATTCGACACGGGCTTAATATTGTTTCTTAGCGCAAAATGAGAATTGCTGCCCAAATTGTTTTACCCTAGCCTTTCCCATTCTTGATAAAGGCTTTGCAGACGAATTTCCGAAGCACTGTACGCTTGGTTGAGTTCTTTTAGGCGGGCCTGGTCGCGGGCCGTTTCCGGCGCGCCCAGTAATTCCGAGAGTTCTGCAACGCGCCGTTCCGTCTGCTCAATGTCGCTTTCAACCTCTTTGGCCGGACGAGAGGCGGCGGCCTTCTTTTTACCGGAAGACGGCGCATTGTAAACTGTGGCGCGTTCGTGGGCGCGGCGTTGTTCGGTATCGGTGGCACGGGCTAAAGCGCGGCGTTCCAGTTTCCAATCGTGATATTCCGTATAATCGCCTTCGTAGTGTTCCGCGCCGCCCGCGCCGTCAAGCGCGAGGATTTGCGTGGCGATGCGGTCAAGAAAATATCTATCGTGGCTGATAGTAATAATAGTGCCGGGAAAAGCGTCAAGCGCGTCTTCCAGGGCCTCACGCGAGGGAATGTCAAGATGGTTCGTCGGTTCGTCTAAGACCAGCACGTTGACCCGCGAATAAATCAGCTTCGCCAACGCCAGTCGGCCCTTTTCGCCGCCCGAAAGCGTGTCAACTTTCTTGTAAACATCGTCTCCAACAAAGAGAAACTTCGCCAGAAAACTTCGCAATTCGCCAGCCGTCGCGTCGGGGGCCGCTACCCGCCGCAACTCCATGATGATTTCGTTGCGGTCGTCTAAATCATCCAACTGCTGCGCGTAATAACCGGTTTGCACCTTCGTGCCCCAACGCGCTTCGCCCGCAAGTGGCGGCAATTGGTTGATAATTGTTTTGACAAAAGTGGTCTTGCCCGAACCATTCGGCCCGATGACACCCAAGGCTTCGGCGCGGCGTAAGGTAAAATTCAAGCCATCCGCTAACATCAATTTGGGGTAGCCAACCGCCAAATCCTCCACCATCAGCACATTATCGCCAGCCCGCTCCACATTGTTGAGTTTGAAATTACCCGCTGATTGGTCAACCCGCACGGCATCCACCCGCTCCAGTTTTTCGAGCATGGTGCGGCGCGATTTGGCTTGTTTGGTCTTTTGCCCGGCCAGATTGCGGCGGATAAAGTCTTCGGTTTTGGCAATCAGGGCTTGCTGGTTTTCGTAAGCGCGGCGTTGCATCTCGCGGCGTTCTTCGCGTTCGATGAGAAACGCCGAATAATTGCCGTTGTAACTTACGGCCCGCCCATTTTCCAGTTCAAGTATGCGGCGACAAGTGCGGTCAAGAAAATAACGGTCGTGGCTGATGATTATGTAGGCCGCCGCGTAACTCTGCAAGAATTCTTCCAGCCACTCAACCGCGTTCACGTCTAAATGGTTAGTCGGTTCGTCTAACAGTAAAACGTCTGGCTCTGCCAACAACAAACGCGCCAAACCCAGACGGTTTTTTTGTCCCCCGGAGAGCTTTTCACACAATTGCGCCCAGGTCTCGCGGTCAAAACCCAAACCTTGCAGAATAATTTCGGCTTTGGCGGCGTACTCAAACCCGCCTTCAAGCTCAAAACGTTCTTGCAGTTCACTGTAACGCTCCAACACGCGCTCTAAATCGTCGCCGGCCTCAGCCATGCGGTGTTCCAGTTCGTGCATCTCGTGTTCGATGCTCTGCAACTCGCCGAACGCCGCCAACGCCGCCTCGTGCACCGTTACGCCCGCCGCAAAATCAACGTGCTGTTCTAATAAACCCAAACGCAAACCGCGCATTTTCGAGACATCACCTTTATCGGGCGATTCTTCGCCGGTAATGAGTCGGAAAATCGTGGTCTTGCCCGCACCGTTGCGCCCTACCAATCCTATATGTTCACCAGGATTGATTTGAAACGCCGCGCCGCGCAGCACTTCTTGAGCGGCATAAGCTTTATGAACATCAGAAAGTCGGAATAACATAAGACAAAGATTCTGCGGAACACGCGAAACACGCGGAAAAAAGACAAAACTCAGGCAGATGCTGGCGGCTTGCGGTTTGCCCGAGTTCTTTTTTCCGCGTGTTTCGCGTGTTCCGCAGATGATATTTTAGGACAATCTGCGCTGGCCCGTATTGATAAATTTCTCGTACTCCAATTTCGGGTAATGCCCGAAGTTGGCTAATAAACCGGCTTTCAACTGTGTGGCGTACAAATAGTTGATTACTTGCGCCCGATGTTCACCAATTATTTTGGTAACGGCTTTTAGCTCTAAGATGATGAGATTGTAACAGATAAAGTCAGGCTGATAAGTTTGCCGCAACTCTTGGCCGCGATATTCAAGTGTCAATTTCGGTTACGCCACAAAGGGAATCCCTTGTGCTGCCAACTCAATTTCTAAACATTCTTGATAGACCGGTTCAAGAAAGCCGCTGCCTTTTTCTTTATAGACATTGAAACACGCGCCGATAATTGCATAGCATTCGTCTGGATAAATTAAGTCTGACATTGTAAGAGTTTACGCCGGCGGAACACGCGGAACGCGCAGAAAATAAAACAGTTTCAGTCTTTCTTTTTTCCGCGTGTTTCGCGTGTTCCGCAGATAAGTTCTTAGTTCTGCTTGCCGTCTTTTTTGGCTTCCGGTGATGGTGAAGCCTTAGCCGCCGGACTTGCCGCCGGGGTAGCCGCCGCCATTGGGCTGGCCGAAGGTAAGCCGCCTGGGGATGCGCCGGGCGAAGCTTGAGGTTCGGCAAAACGCGAACCGCCCAGAGTAGCCGGTGCTTTGGCGATTCTTTCGGCGATGTGGTTCACGACTTTGGCATCATTGATAGCCATTTCCGTAACCGCACTCCAGACCAATTGTTTGCGTTGATTACGCAGTGCTTCGATGACCCGTTCGCGCACGCCCGGGCTTTCCAAAGTGAGATTCTCATTCTGCGTCTGCACCCGTTTAACCTTGAGAATGATAACCTGTTCACCGGCGGCAAATGGCCCGACTACATCACCGGCCTTTTTACTCATGATGCCAGCCGCAAAACCATCGCCATACTGTTGGCGCATTTGCTCTTCTTCGATGAAGCCCATGTCACCGCCTTGTTGAGCGTTGGGGGCTTCGCTACGCTTTCGCGCAACATCAGCGAAATCCGCTCCCTGGTTAAGTTGCGTGGCGATATCCTTGATTTTTATCTGCGCTTCTTCCACGCTCTTGGCGTCGTCCGCAGTGTTGCTATTTTGCGAATCAACCATAATGCTGGCGATTTCCGCGCCACGCTTGTTGACGAAAGCGGCTTTGTTGGAGTTATAGGCGTCATCAACTTCTTTATCTTTGATATTGAAGCCGTCGCCACTGGTATATTTCTCCTGCATTTTTTCCAGAGCTAACTGGCGTTTGATTTTATCGCGGAACGTTGCCGGCGTTAAGCCTTGAGTTTGCAGAGCTTTTTCAAAGGCTTCCTGGGTTTGGCCTTGTTTGGCTTGTTCGCTGGCGCGGTTGATTTCATCATCATTGGGCAAATACTTTTCCTTCTCGGCTTTTTGGTAAAGCACCTCTTCTTCAACCAATTTTGACAAAACCTGTAGCCGCGCGCCAGCCATCTGTAAAGGTGTCATTTCACCCTGGCGGCCTTGCGTTTGGACGCTGATGATACTGTCAACTTCGCTCAGTTTAATTTCTTTGCCGTTGACGCTAGCGGCGATTTCGTTATCGCCGGGAGCCGTCGGTTGACTGCCATTGCAATTAGTAAAAGCGGTCAAAGCTAAGGCCGCTAACGCGACCAGGAAAAATTTTGCGGTGTTTGTGGTAACTTTTGGCACTGTGGCGTGTTACTCCTTCGTAAACTAACAATAATTACTTCTAGGGCTAAACTAGCCGCTAGTTTTCCAGTGAATCCCACTTCGCGGGCTTGACGTTGGCGAAACCTCTTTGTTATAAGTTTTAGTTTCGCGCCAAGCGCACGAAGCAAGTAAATTTATCCAAACTCAATGGCGCTACGAGATTTATCAACGCGCCCTATTCATTCGGAGGTATTAAATCATGGCTAAACGATGCGATGTATGCGGCAAAGGCCCTCAATTCGGCAACAATGTTTCCCACGCGAATAACCGCACCCGCCGCCGCTTTAACCCAAATTTGCAATCCATTCGTGTGCAAATGCCGCAAGGCGGAAACGCGCGTAAAAAAGTTTGCACTCGCTGTATCAAGGGCAACAAAATCGTCAAGGCTATTTAGCGGCAACGATTTTCTCTAACCAAACTGTGGCTGTCGTCAAGGATTGAGATGTTGAAAAGCATTCAATCGTTTGCCGGCGGCCATTATTTTTGCGCCAACGCGATGGCTTCAATTTCCACCCGCGCATCACGCGGCAAACGCGCCGCTTGCACCGTCGCGCGCGCCGGTGGCTGGTCCGTGAAAAAGCGGCCATAGACTTCGTTCATGGCCGCAAAATCATCCATATCAGCGAGAAAGACCGTAGTTTTCACCACCTGCGCCAAGCCTACCCCAGCCGCTGACAAAACCGCCGCTAAATTCTTGAGCACTTGTTCGGTCTGTTCCGCCACACCGCCGGCGACTATCTGCATCGTATGTGGGTCAAGCGGAATCTGCCCCGACGCAAACACAAATCCACCCGCGCTAACAGCCTGAGAATAAGGCCCGATGGCAGCGGGCGCAGAATCTGTTTTGATTATCTCTTTCACAATGTTGTAAGTCTCAGTTAACGGTGCGGCTAAACAAAACGCGGATAATAACATTGAGTAGCTTCCATCGCAAGCGTTTAGCAGGCCATTAAGCGGCGTTCAGGCGTTCTACGTCTAAAACGCCGGTCACGTTTTTAATTGAGGCAACAACTTTCTCCAGATGCTTGAGGTCGAATACTTCAACCGTCACTTCAATATGGCCCCGGTCTTCCGTGGTCGAAGCGCGCGCGTCTTTAATACCGGTTTTCATGTCGGAAATGGCCCCGGTGATACCCGCCAACATACCGTTACGGTTCTCCGTCGTCGCCAATAAACGTACCGCAAAGGCTTCTTTATCGTTCTTGCCAGCCCACTCAACCGCAATGATGCGTTCGGGGTTTATCATCAATTGCTGCACATTTTGACAACGCCGCGAATGCACCGCAACTCCTTTGCCGCGAGTAATATAGCCAGCGATTTCTTCACCCCGCACCGGATTACAACAACGCGCCCGCGCCACCAACAAATCATCCACACCGCGCACGACTATGCCGTCGTCGCCAAGCCGCATCATGCGTTTGACAGCCTTGACACCGGCCCTTAATGTTGAATCTTCCTGCTTGTCAAGTTCGGCAAATTTTTCTGGGCCAAAGTACTTTGCCAAAACATTGCGCGGCATAACTTTGCCGTAACCGATGGCAGCCAGTAAGTCTTCGATGCGCCCATATCCGTATTCGCCGGTGACCCGCTTTAAGTCGCCGCCCGCATCTTGCACTAATTTCTTGATTTTTAGGCGAAAGCGGTCAGCCTCTTTTTCCAGCATCTTGCGTCCGATTTCCACTGATTCGGCGCGTTGCTGTTCAGAAACCCATTGCCGCACACGATTGCGCGCCCTTGAAGTGACGATAAAATGCAGCCAATCGCGCGAAGGATGCGTATTGGGGTTGGTGAGAATTTCCACCATGTCGCCGTTTTGAATATGAGTCCGCAAAGCAACCATGCGCCCGTTAATCTTTGCTCCGACGCATTGATTGCCGACTTCTGTGTGCACGCTGTAAGCGAAATCAACCGGAGTCGCGCCGCGCGGCAGTTGGATAACCCGGCCCATTGGCGTAAACGCATAGACATCTTTAGGATAGAGGTCAACTTTAAGCGTATCAAGCAGTTCTTTGGAGTCTTTGACTTCGTGTGAAAGCTCAACCAAAGAGCGAATATTTTTTAATACTTTCTCGTCTTCCGCAGACCCGCCCCGGCCTTCTTTGTACTTCCAATGAGCCGCCACGCCTTCTTCGGCGACACGGTGCATTTCCTCCGTGCGAATCTGCACTTCAAAGGGATGCCCTTTCGCGCCAGAGAGCGAAGTATGCAACGAACGATAACCATTTTCGCGCGGGTTGCCAATCCAGTCGCGGAAACGCTCCGGGATTGGCCGCCAATGCTGATGAATTACTCCCAAAGAGCGATAACACTGCATTGTTTCATGCGCCGACAAAGCCCCTGCCGTAATAATGCGCGCCGCAATTAAATCGTACACTTGTTCCAATTCTATTCGCTGGCTTTTGATTTTCTTCCAAATCGAATAATGCCTTTTGATGCGGCCTTCAATACGAATAAAAGGCACATCTGCCTCTCGTAACACTCTTTCGATTTCCACCTTGATATCAAGCAGAAATTTTTCATCAACCGGACGGCGTTTCTCTAACTGTTGCGCCAAATCGTTATAGTCTTGCGGGTAGAGGTATTTGAACGATAAATCTTCGAGCTCGCCGCGCACTTTGCCCATGCCCAAACGATGGGCAATTGGGGCGAAAATATCCATCGTTTCTTGCGCGATTCGTTGGCGTTTTTCCGGTTTGAGGTGGTCAAGCGTCCTCATGTTGTGCAACCGGTCAGCTAATTTGACTAAGACTACGCGCACATCTTTAACCATTGCCAGTACCATTTTGCGCACGTTTTCCGCCTGCTGCTCCTCTTTGGAAATATTGCTGATGGCAGCGATTTTGGTCAAACCATCAACAATAGTCGTAACTTCTTCGCCGAAGTGGGTGCGCAGCATATTCAAATCAACCAATGTATCCTCAACAACATCGTGTAGTAGGCCCGTAGCAATCGCCACCTCATCCAAACGCATATCGGCCAGAATATTCGCCACTTCAAGCGGGTGCACCAAGTAGGGTTCGCCGGAGGCCCGTATTTGCCCCGCGTGATGCTTGGCTGAGAAGAAATAGGCCCGCCGCAGAAAATCCAAGTCTGCTTGTGGATGATTGCGGCTAACCTTCTCAACAATATCTTCAACACGAATCATACTATTTGAATTTTATAGCAAGATGGCGAGAACTTCAAAAAAAATCGGTGACGCCGGAAGAATAGATTCAGGCGTCACCAATCGTTTAACTCGGAGTGTCAATAATTATTTCGGCGTGGGTGTGGCTTTAGCTTCTTCCTCTGCCTTTTTCTTAGCATTCAACTCGGAGGTTTTGTTTTGCGCTTCGTCAGCCTGCTTGCCTAAGGCAACGGCCTCCTCAGTTTTGTTCTGCATTTCGGCCATTTTTTTGGCTTCTAACAACAGATTGGTTTTGTAGCCCCAAGCACGCTCGTTATTAACGTCAAAGCTAATTGCTTTTTCTGCCAATTCGCGCCCGCGCGCCACACATTGCTGCGCATTTTCAAAGTCTTTGGGGTCTTTTGGCATCTTAAAGATGAAAACAAGTTTGCCATCTTTGTTGCCGGTAGTTTTTACGTCTGTGCTTTCAGTGATGTCGTAGGAACATTGCCATTCTTTGCTAGCCAAAAAGACGACGGCATTGGCGCGGTTGGCCGGGGACACTTTTTCATCAGCAGCCCGATTTTCAATCCACTTCTTTTGTGCGTCTTCTTGTTTTGTTTGCCCAAGTAAATAGCCCACAGCTTGAAAGGCTTCTTCGTTATTAGGATCTTTTGCCAAAACTTCTTTATAAGCCGCCATCGCGTTGTTGGCGAAATCTAAATTAGCTTGGGCGTCAATCCCTGGTTTGAACTGGGCGTGAATGGTGCGAGCTAAAAAGAGCCCTGCGTTTCGTTGCTCAGGATTTAACTCCATTGAGCGTCTGGCGTGTTCTTGCGCCTCTTTGAATTTGCCTTCTTTATAAGCGCGGGCGCATTCATTGAGCTCAAACTTTGCGCGAATACGATTAACAACGCAACCTGAACTAGCGAGTAACACCAGTATTGCTAACGTCATTAGGCGGATTTGAGAGAGTTTCATCTGTTTTTTGACTCCCAAAATGATGTTTTAAGAAATAAAATCGCGGTAATTAGGCAGTCAGCCGCTCACTAAAGGTAAACGGCTGACTGGAAAAGAGCTTACTATTTGCCCACCGTATCAAGAGCGTCAACTTGCAAGCCAACCGGCTGCGCGCCAGCACCTTTGACCGTATCAATGACCTTTGCCACATCGCCGTACTTGGTTTCCTTGGGCGCGGCGATGAAAACTGTTTTCTCAATTTCGTTAGTGCCAAATTTAGTAATTTTGTTGGCTTCACGCTCTTGGAAAATACTGGCAAGTTTAGCCCCTAATGCGGCTGTATCGCTGACCGAACCCATATCTTGTCCGTTGAGGCGAAGTTTTGAGTCTTTCATTACTTCAACCCGCAGGTTCAGCGGATTAGGTTTGACGTCTTTTGGAATATCCTTCGGCGGCTCAGGAATTAAAGCCTTGAACCGGCTCGGTTTGAGCGGTGAAACAACCATGAAAATGATTAACAACACCAGCAAAACGTCAATCAATGGCGTGACGTTGATGTACGGAACGGCGGTACTGCCGCCACCTCCACTCATCCCCATAACAAAACTCTCCTATTTCGGCGGCTCCGGCTTACCTTCCTTGCCGCCCTTTTTCTTGTCAGCGACCAAGCCAATCTGTTGAATTGAACCGGCTGCTTCCGAACGAATGACATCAATCACATTGACCAAGTCGCCATAGCTAACACCAACACCGGCTTTGATATAAACGATTTGCTCTTCGACGGGCTTCTTCTCCATCTTGCGTTTAATTTCAGCCGCCAATGCTTCTTTAGTGATTATATCTTTGCCGAGGTAATATTTTGTGTCTTCTGGAATAGATACTACTATTGAAGACTCCTTGACAATTGCCGGGTCAATGTCCGGGCTGTTCATTTCTCTGGGCAAAACCACCGTCACACCTTGTTGCAAGAGCGGTGTAATCACGATAAAGATGATGAGCAACACCAGCATGATGTCAACCATCGGCGTGACGTTAATTTCCGATGTTACAGCAGCGGCTTTGCCGCCGCCTGAACCAATTTCATCCATACACGCCTCCTGGGCAGACTATTAACCTCACGGCCCGACAATCTCGGGCCGCAATATTAAAGCCGCCTGTCAGTTTATGACTTCAACTGTTTGGTGCGCTGTTTCAGGAAATAGTCAACCAATTCCGAAGCGGAGTTGTCCATTTCAACGATAAAGCTATCAACTTTGCCGGTAAAATAATTGAACAACCAAACCGCCGGAACCGCTACGACCAAACCGAGCGCAGTGGTCAACAAGGCTTCGGAAATACCGCCGGCAACAGCAGCAATACCCGCTGATTCAGCGTTCTTCATGCCCTGAAACGCGCCGATAATGCCGAATACCGTGCCGAACAAGCCGACGAACGGAGCGGTTGAACCAATGGTCGCCAAACCGCCGAGGCCGCGTTTGAATTCGGCAGTCTTGATAGCAACGGCGCGTTGGAGCGCACGTTTAGAGGCTTCAATTTCATCGCCGGAAATGTCGGACGAGTTTTGATGCGCACGAAATTCTTGCAACCCTGAATTAACGACCATTGCCAGGTGCGACCTTTTATGTTTGTCGCTGATGCTGATGGCTTCTTCGATGCGGTCATTTTTCAGAGCCTGCGCCACGCGCGGGGCAAATTCGCGCGATTGCTGTTTAGCGGCGCGATAGGTTAGAAAACGCTCAACCATGATGGCGATGGAATAGACTGACATGATGAGTAGAATCACCACAACAGCACCACCGACCGGCGTCAGGTTGCGAAGCATCTCCATGATGGTGAAAGTGCCGGCGCCCTCTTGCAAAAGGGCAAAGCTTAATATATTGGTCACGGTCAACCCTCCAATTAGTTTCTTGAGAAATTTTTAATTCATTTGCGCCAGGATAAACCTCGCGCGCCAATTATTGCGGCACGAAGTTATAGTTAATAACTCCGGTAACTTTTACCGGCTGGCCGGAAAGCAA
>JAYVJN010000128.1:0-4338 GCA_043769325.1 Acidobacteriota bacterium | reverse complement strand
TGATTGGCGCGTTGGGCGTGGGCGTGAAGGTTGTTTCGTTAGCGAAAGAGTTGCTCGTCGGCTGGCGGTTTGGGGTGTCGGGCAAGATGGATGCGTTCGGCATCGCGCTGTTGATACCCTCGTTTGGCATCAATGTTATCGCCAATTCGTTCAGCACCGCGTTGATTCCCACTTACATCCGCGTCCGCGAACACGAAGGGCCGCAAGCCGCGCAGAAATTATTCTCGGCGATAATCGGTTGGAGTCTGGCTTTGTTGGCGTTGGCGGCGGTTGTGTTGGTGGTCGCCGCGCCGTATTATTTGCCTATGCTGGCGTCCGGTTTCGGGCCGGAAAAACTGGCTTTGACGTTTCGTTTGTTGTTGGTTCTGTCGCCCTTGATGGTTTTGACCGGCGTGGCGAACATCTGCGGGGCCGTGCTGAACGCGGGCGAGAGGTTTGCGTTGGTGGCGGTTGCGCCCCTGGCGACGCCCGTGCTGACGATTCTTTGTTTACTCGTGGGGCGTTCGTGGGGCGTCTATGCGTTGGCGTTAGGCGTGACGGCGGGCGCGGCCTGTGAGATGACGTTGCTGGCGTTGGCTTTACGGCGGCAAGGCGTCAGTTTGCGCCCGCGTTGGCACGGTTTGGACGAACATCTGCGGGCCGTCGCGGGGCAGTTTTCGCCGCGTGTGGCGGGCAATTTGCTGCGGAGTTGCACGGGCGTCGCGGACAAATCGCTGGCGGCTACTTTGTCTCAAGGCAGCGTCGCGGCGTTGGGTTACGGCAACCGCATCACTTCCACGCTGTTGAATTTAATCAGCACGGCGTTGGGCGCGGCCATCGTGCCGTACTTCTCGAAAATGGCGGCGCACGGCGATTGGGCTGGCGCGCGCCACACTTTGCGCCGTTACCTGGCGTTGATTTTTCTAGCAACCACACCGTTAGCCGCGCTGTTTTATTTCGGTTCGGAAACGCTCGTGCGCGCGCTTTACGAACGCGGTTCGTTCACCGCGCAGCACACGGCCCTGGTCGCGCAAGTGCAAGCCTTTTACGCGCTGCACATCCCTTTCGCTATCGCCAACGCCTTTCTCAGCCGCTTTTTGGTGACGATGATGGCGACGCGCCTGACGATGTGGACGGCGGCGGCGGCGTTGGTCTTAAATGTGACGCTGGATATTGTGTTTATTCGCAAAATCGGCGTCGCCGGTATCGCTTTATCCACCACCTGCGCGGCTTTTCTGACCTTTGGACTACAACTTTATTTCGTGCGGCGAGTATTGCGGGACAAGATGGACTTAGTAGACATTATTTGAAATAACCTGGTTTGTCAGGGACTTGGCTTGATTGCCGTTCGTCGTGTGGCGCGGAGCGTGTTATCAGTTATCAACTATGAGTTATCACCTGTTACGGCGACATAATAAGTGATAACTGATAGTTGATAACTGATAAGCCAGCATAATTCCTTATTTCAGATAATGTCTAATTTGTTAGAACATAGCTAGGCAGGTAAGTAGCTCGGCAATGTCAGATTAGAAATAGCAGATACCAGATAAGCAGAAAACTCCCGTTTAGGCCCTCAAGTCTTTCGCTTTTGTCTTTGGGAGGCTCTGTTTTAGGTGCCTCAGAGGTATTTTTCTGGGTCTGGTATTTGGCATCTGTGTATTCGGATTTTATGAAACTCTAGTGACTTGCAGCAACATTGACAAACAAGCCATCACTTTTCTTTCGGCAAGCGGTAGCCTTTGCGGGCGCGTGGCGTGAGTTCGGGGCGCGTGGCGAGTTTTACTTCGAGGTTGCGCCAGCGTCCGTCGCGCGTTTTGTTGAGCGGGCGGTAGCCGATGGTGTATTGGTTGCGAAGTTCTTCGGCGATTTGTAAAAAGGCTTCGCGGAGTTCTTTGCCGCCCGGCGTGGCGATGTAACGTCCGCCGGTTTTTTCCGCCATCTTTTTCAAAGCGCCGGCGTTTTGCTGTAAAAAGGCTTGCGAACCGCCGCCTTGCGGGTCGTTCATGTCCACCGTGTAGATAACACAGTTGGCGGCGAGAGCAGTTTCCAGGGCTTTATCGGTAGAAGCGGAACTGTTGTTATCGGCCCCGTCGGAAAGGACGATAATGGCGCGACGCCGTTCGGTTCGCGCCGTCAGGTCAGTTGCGGCGCGGACGATGGCATCGTTGAGCGCGGTCATACCTTGCGCTTTAAGCTCGAAAACAAGCGGCGCGAGGTCACGGCTATAAGAAAACTCTTGCATCAATTCGATTTTACGGTCGAAATGATAGACGGCGGCGACATCTTCGTCACGCAAACCGTCGAGAAAGCGTATCGCGGCGGCGCGGCCCAGAGACATCCGCGTCTCCATGCTGCCCGAAGTATCCAACAAAATTGCGGCGGCGAAGGGCGTGCTTTCCGCGCCAAACGCGCTAAACGTATCGGGTGATTGCTCCTTGCCGTCTTCAAAGATGCGAAAATCTTCTTGTTTGAGGCCCCGCACATATTTGCCGCTACGGTCTGTCACGGTCACGTTGACCACAATCAGGTTACTCGTGACGCGCTCCACTTCGTCATCATCTTGGGCCGTGACGCAGGTAAAACAGCCCAGCCAAATCAGGCAGAGCGCGGTGGCGAGTTGACGTAATTGTTTAGACAAGATGATTTTATAATTCATGTCGCGGAAAGAACGGAGGCAGAGCCTCAAAATCAGGGGGAAATGCTTTCGGTGAGGCATAGCCTCACCGCACGGTAGGGCGGCAAAGCCGCAAAAACACAACTTTACGGCGCGCTAAACGGGTGAGCAAAAGTAGTCCGGTTTATTGAACCCGCAAAATTATTGCGGCGTAGGCTTAACTGTTTACCTTGAACTTGAAACTACCAGCTTATTTCGCCGGCCATTGGGCATTGATATAACGGGCCAGGGCTTCGACTTCGCAAGCCTTTTCTATGATAAGAGCGGAAATTACCATGCGCGGCGTGGCAATTACCACTTTGTCCAAGTCTTGCGCGGCTACGTCAAGGCGCGTCAAGGCTTCTTCCAAGGTGAACGGCAGATTGTCTCTGAGCGGGGTGGCGTCGCTCTCGTCGCTCATCTGTTCGCGCACTTTCTTGGCGAGCTTGCCGAGCTTCTCCAGCTTTTTATAATCTTCTTTTACGAGCGTCTTTTGCTTGGCGAAATTAATCCGCAACGAGGCCCCCAAAAGGGCGGTTTCGTGGGCGCGGGCGAGATGTTCCTGATGGCTTTTCTTGGCGAATTCCAGTTGCCGCTTGCGAATCATTTCCTGTTCGGGCCGGCCGATGCGGACATCATCGCCGGAATCCGAGGATGTGCCGCGTTCCGCGCTGTTTTTGCTAAGGCTGTTGGAGGAGGCCCCGCTTTGCGCCGGCACCGCCCCGAAGAGCAACGCCAACATCCCGCAACTAAGCAACATACGATAAAACATAGCCGTCTTTTACTTTCGTAACAACATCAAACAAAACCGAAGTTTAGAGGCCATAATAACACTTTTCGTTGTCTGTCGTTAGCGAAAATGGCTTGCCTGGCGCGGCTTTTGGTGTTATTCATCCTCGGCGCATGGACGCAATCTTACTTTTCTTCGTAGATGGTTTGGGCATCGGCACGCGCGGGCCGCATAACCCTCTGGACGGCTTGCCTCACGCCGCGCCGTTCGCCGTCTTTCAAGACGAAACGCCGGAAACCATTTTCGACGGCTGCCTGGTCAGAACCGATGCCTGTCTCGGCATCGAGGGACGCCCGCAGAGCGCGTCCGGCCAGACCACGATTCTCACCGGCGTCAACGCGCCCGCGCTGCTCGGTTATCACAAACAGGGCTTTCCCAACGAAGAACTGCGCGGCGTAATCAGCGAACATTCGGTATTTTTACAACTGAAAAACGCCGGCGTCGCGCCGATAACTTTCGCTAACGCCTACACGCCCAAGTATTTCGCCGAACGTCCGCGCTGGGTTTCGGCCACAACTTGCGCTGTCGAAGCCGCCGGTTTGCCATTTCGGATGTTGACCGATGTACAAGCGGGCCGCGCCGTGTTTCAGGATTACACCAACCAGATGATTATCGAACACGGCGTGCCTTTTCCGCGCCACACGCCCGAACACGCCGGCGCGGTGTTGGCAAAAATCACGGCGGAAAATCGCTTCACGCTTTACGAATACTTTATCACCGATAAAACCGGACACGCCCAGGATTTCGTAAAAGCTCGTGAAGTCTTGCAAGGCTTGGCCCGTTTTGTCCGTACCACTCTGGCGCACTTGGATTTATCGCGGACAACCGTTATTCTGACCAGCGACCACGGCAATATCGAAGACTTATCCACGCGCAACCATACGCTGAATTTCGTGCCGACCTGGATTTGGGGGCG
>JAYVJN010000127.1:0-3840 GCA_043769325.1 Acidobacteriota bacterium | reverse complement strand
CTGTGTATTTGCCAGAATTACGGCGTAGAGTTTGAGTATGAAAGCCGCCAAACTCAGAGTTATACCCCAGGCGAGAGGCCAGAATTGGCGCGTGGCGATGAGCCCGCCGCGTTCGAGCAGACGATAGAGCGGCGCAAACATCGTAAACGCCGCAATGCCGACGGGCAAGGCGAAGAACGGCCCGAACAAAACGCCGCCGCCAAAGAAAACGAGTCCACCCGCCGCGCCGGTAATGGCGGCCCAATAAAAGCCAATAAGCGCGTAAGCGGGCAGAGCCGTGAGCCAATTGGTGTCGCGTAGTTTATGAACGTATGCGCCGGCGCGTCGGCCCATGCGGTAGCCGACAAAGGCGCAAGCGAGGTTCATCACCAACGCTAAAGGAAAAAGCCAGAGCGGTAATTCTCTGCTCGCCAAGAGCCCATAATACAAAAAACCGCCAAGGAGCGCGGCGGGCGGCACTGCGCCGAGCAGTAAACCAAAACGGGCAAAGGCTTCGGGCGCGGTGAGCGGGCGTTGGATAAGCTCGGCTTCGGCTTCTTCGCGGACGGTGCGAAAGAGTTGTCGGCGTTCGGTTGCGCGTTGGTTGGCTGTCAGAAGCCATTCTAACCGAGGCGGGTTGTCATTCCGGCTGGCATATTCGTAAAGGGCAGGTTGGTTTCCGGTGTGCATATTTCTACCTCCAATTGAGGCGGCGTGATTTTATTCAGGGCGGGGACGGCGGGACGTGCGCGATAAGCGTGCGCGTCAGCCAACCGGCGCGTAACTTTCTGCGCGGTTTCTGTGTCTTGCAAGGCCAGACATAGTTGCCGCGCGCGTTCGATAAATCCATGCCACAACTCTTCAACGTAAACTGCGCGGGCTAAATCTTGCGGGGCGTGTGCTAACGCTTTGGTTACAACCCGTTGCGTGTCTTGCAACGCCCGTAAGAATTCCTGTCGCGCTTGTATTTGATGCGCTTTCAGGCGGGCCGCGTTGCGTCTTTGTAAACAACGGGCGGCGCGCGCTAAATCCAGCCCGTCGCGTTTATCTAGCAGGAAAAGCTCCGTCGCGCGCGGCCCTAACGACGCGGTCTCGTCCAGATTATTTACAGTGGCTGTTAATTCCGTGTATTTCTCCAAAGCCGCGCGGCACTGTTGCCATAGCTGCTCGGTATCGGCAACGGACATAAACGATGGCAATACGCGGCTTAGTTCGGTTAAAGCTATCTGTGTTGCGCGTTGCGCTCGTGTTTCGGGGCCAGGTTCGTTGCCTTTGCCGGTAGCTAAAACGGACATCGCCCGTTTTTGCGTGAACCAACGCGCCGCCGCCCAAGGCCATATAACAAGTCCGCGCAAAGCCGCGCCAAAGGCAAAGGGCTGGCCTCCGCGCCAACCTTGGCTGACGGCGAATGATGCGCCGACGGCCAGGTAGATTGTGATGAGTTCTAACGAAAACATACCAAACCGATGTATCGCAATTTGCGTGCCAGACGCAATATGAATCAGGCATCCCGCCAGAAAAAATTTGCATCCTACTTGTCGCTTGCATCTTTTTGGCACTTTGGCGCGAATTCTTCGTCGTAACCGCTTTAGAGCGCACACGCGGGAAACTTGGCAAAGTACCTGCCCCGAAAAGTATCTTTGGCATTTTGCAAAACCCGCCGGACGCGCATGGTGAAGAGATTACCGCAAGAAACTGCGTTGCCGGCGTTCATCTAAAAGTTGTGGCACGCAAAATGCAAAGAAATCGGTGGCAGCCGCAAAAAAATCGGAACTTTTTGCCGTCGCTGACGTTCTAATAGGTGCCGTAACAATTTTTTTAGTTGTTGTAAGCAATAATAAATAGGTGGATTATCATGACACAAAAGGGTACAGTTAAGGTCGTTAAAGTTATCAAAGGGGGTGCGGTGAAGGTTGCCACAGAGCGTGGCATTAAGCCCCAACCCGTACAAACCACACAGCAAACGGCCCGCGAAATGGTGCAAAATGTCACCAGTTGGGTTAGCGATTTACAGCAACGCAAACGTGTGGAAACGGCGCGTGCGATAAAAAATCTCTTCCCCGATTTGCCGCAACCGAAAGAGGCTTGAAAGCCGCGCCGCAAGCCGTCCGACGGCCTGTAACGTAAATACAAACAAGGGCGGCCTGATGCAGGTCGCCCTTTTCTTTTCGCTTTCTTTCGCTTTGTTTTGATTGCGAGGTTTTAGAAAATGACACTGCTCAAGAAAAACAAAAAGCGTAAACCGCCGGAGCGGCCTCTCTTCGACACGATTCGTAAGCCCGTCGCGCCGCCTTCGCGCACGCTCGGCCCCGCGAAACCCGACGAACGCGCCTTGCCCTCACGCCGTAAAGCCAAACACAAAAGCCGCGACGAAGAATAACGGCTATTTTCAATGCTCACGCTTTACCCTCTGGCTTTAGTTTGACCAACTATCAGCACTATACAGGCGGCGCGAAAATGGTTTAGAATCATTTTGTGTTTAGCTGTTGGCAACTGCCGCCTTTCTGAGATAAATTTCATGCCTGACTTTGAACTTGTCTGCGCTGACTGCGCGGAAACCTTTACTTTTGACGAACCGGAGCAACAGTTTTACCGCGAACGCAAGATGCGCGCGCCGCGACGCTGTAAGACTTGCCGTTACGCGCGGCGTCTGGAACAGACCACTGAGGACGGAATGCCCATAACCCTGAGCGATGGTAAGCGTCTGCGCGTCGAAGCCGTCTGCGATAAATGCGGCAAAAACAGCTTTGTCCCGTTCAAACCCGCCCCGGGCCGCTCCGTTCTCTGTTTTGACTGCTATAACGCCCGCCGCGCGGCCCTTAGCCAATAAACCGGAAATAGAAAGCGGGAGGAGTAAGGAAACCAACGAATACCTGGCCCCCCAGTCCCTAACCCCTATTTTATGCACACTTACGAAACTTTACTGGTTGAAATGGAAAACAGCGTCGCCATCGTGACGCTCAATCGCCCAACCGCGCTCAACGCGCTTTCGGTGCAACTGTGCCGCGATTTTCTCGCCGTCTTCGCCGAACTGCGCGAGGCCCAGGCGCGAGCAGTTGTGCTGACCGGCGCGGGGCGGGCCTTTTGCGCCGGCGGCGATTTGCGCGAAATGCAACAACTAGCGCAACTGGAAGGCCGCATCGAAGCCTTTTTCGACGCGCCTTTGCGTGAATTGCACGATTGCATACGGGTTTTGCGCGATTTTCCCGCGCCCGTCATTGCGGCGGTCAACGGCCCTGCGTTTGGGGCCGGTTGTAATCTGGCTTTGGCCTGTGACTTAGTTATCGCCGGCGAAAGTGCGCAGTTCAATGAGTCCTTTGTGCGCATCGGTTTATCCACTGACTGTGGCGGGACTTTTATTTTGCCGCGCCTGGTTGGTTTGAAACGCGCGGCGGAACTCCTATTTACCGGCGCGACGGTCAACGCCCATGACGCCGCCAACTGGGGCCTGATTAACCGTGTCGTCTCGGATAACGAAGTATTGGCATCGGCCCGCGCACTGGCGGCGCAGCTCGCGCAAGGCCCGACGGGGGCGCTCGCCCGTATCAAACAACTGTTGGAAGCAAGCGCGACCAACGATTACCACGCCCAACTGGACGCCGAAGCCCGCGCCCAACTGATTTCCGGCCAAAGCAGCGATTTCCGCGAAGGCGTCACGGCATTTTTCGAGAAACGCCCGCCGCAATATACCGGCGAGTAGTTGACAGCCGCGCCCCGCGTGCCTATACTCTCGCCTTTGCGTGGATAGCCGCGCATTTGCCGGCCAGGTAGCTCAGTTGGTAGAGCAGCGGACTGAAAATCCGCGTGTCGGGGGTTCAATTCCCTCCCTGGCCATCAATAGAATCAATAAGTTAGGGCGTC
>JAYVJN010000126.1:0-14053 GCA_043769325.1 Acidobacteriota bacterium | reverse complement strand
CGCACCGGGCCGCCGTGGTCGGGCGGAATGGGTTGGCCGTCGTGCGCCCAGGCGATGAGCGCGTCTTCGGCGAGAAAGTATTCGATGGGCAGATTAGTTGTCCAATTGCGGTCGTAGGCCAAAGCGGAGACAAACTTGGCTTCTGCTTTCAACCCGCACATTTGCGCGATGGTTCGCGTGGCAACGCCGCTCCAGACATTGTCGAGCCGCGACCAGCGCGTGACGCAGTGGAAATCGGCATAGACGCGCACCGTCGGCAGTTGCATAAACTCGTCCAACGACCAGGCCAGCGGGTTGTCCACTAAACCCCCGACGGAAAACTCCCACGTCGTCAAATCAACGTCGGGCGTGCCGTGCGCGTCCAGCACGGGCCACTTGCGGGTGCGCGATTGGCCTTGCGGGATGCGGTTGTCGCGCCGCGTGTCCGGGCTGATGATAAGCTGCGGTTCTTGCGCCGCAACCTCTTCTGCCGGGCGCGGGTCGCCGGATTGATAGAGCGGGTCAGAAATTAAACGACCAAGAAAACTCATAAAACAATGGAGAATGGAGAATGGATAGTGGAGAATGGAGAATACGCCCTTAATTCACCATTCTCCACTATCCATTCTCCATTATTAAGCTATCGCCAGCCTTTGCGTTGCGCCAGAGACGCGAGTTCATCGGGCAGCCATTTGCCGACGGTTTTAGTCGTCTCGGCACTGATGCCTTTGGAACGGTCGCGCCAGTCTTCGCGCGCGCCACCGCGGGCTTTGTCGTAGCCTTCGGTCTGTTCGAGACACAAAACTACGCCACGCGCGATTTCGCCCCAGCTTTTCTGTTGGATGCCGCGCAAGATTATCGGCAAGCCCGCCGTCCAATCCTCTTCGGGCGCGCGGGCGTCCTGTTCGGGAATGGTCAGCATATTGGCCGATGGGAATTCGGAGGCTTTGAACTCGCGGTAAAGGCTGCGGGCCACGTCAACGTAAGCCCCATTAGGATTCTCCAAGCGAATCGCCTGGGCGCGGCGAAAAAGGTCGGAAACGGTTGGTTGTGAATTGGACATAAGACAATCGCTCTCTCGTAAAAGCATAGCTTATGCCAACTCCCGCGACAGAGCAACCGGAGAAAGAATTACAAATGCCAGATACCAAATACTAAATGAGGAGAATCCGTTTGGCGTCGGTGAATCTAATACGGTTACAGTTGAAGATAGGTAATGTCCGCCGCGGGCGCACTCCCTAACTGGAACAGGTATTAGCCAACGCCTTTGTTATTGGCGGGGAAAGTGAAAACGTCTTCGGCAAGTTCGACGTTGGTTTTGGCGTCTTTCACTTTGAATTCGAGGTAAAACGTGCCGAGCGGCAAATTGAGGACTTCGGTATATTGGTAAGGCACGAGCACGCCATTAACTACCGTGTGCTTTTTCATCTCCGAACCGATGACGTAGCCGTCGTAAACGAAACTGTAACCGTTAATCCGCGAGGTTTCGGCGTCAACATAAAAGTCTGTCCAAGTGCCTTCGGGCGTGGTGACGCTAAAGCCGCGTTTCTTCTTTTCGCTGCCCTGCAAAGCCCCCACCGTAAAGCCTTTTTCGTCAAAATGCGGAAAGACCTGCATCCCGTAAGCCGAACTGGGCGGCATATTTACGCCTGGCACGGAAACGTAGGTGTTGAACCCGTCGCTGATGATGCGGATGAAAGGCGCGGGCGGGGCGTTGATTTCGCGGCGCAACTTGTCGCCCGCCGTGATGGTCACGAAACGGCCTGAGATGTTGATGGTCGAGGTCGAAGAGAAAACATCCAGCGAACCCGTTACCATCAGGCTTTTCAGTTTGCGGTAAGTCTCGCCGCCTTGCGCCGCAAATGCTGCGCGGGCGATGTCAAGCGGCGCGGCTTTCGCATCGAGTTTAGTGGTTGGCAAGGTGGCCTCCACTTTAGGCGCGTCGGCTGGTTTTACGTCTTGCGGCTTGCCTTGAGCGAACGCCACTACGCATGAGAGGCACAAAAATAAAGGAAAAAGTAGTTTTTTCATAATCTCAGTAAAGACGCGCTGGGGCCGAAAATGTTAGCGAAATTTATGCTTGCAATAAGGTCAAAACTTTGCCTAAGCCCGCGTTTTTCATGTTCTGACATACGACCCGGCTTGTCAGATGCGCCTGGTATTGTTAGATAATTGCCGGCAAAAGACAAGCCTATACATTCGACTCGCCGCTTGTCTAATGGTAGATTTACGCGCCAGGCTTAACCGCGCCCGCAAAAGAGAAGCAGAGAAAAGGAATGTCCAGGTTACGGAACTTAAATATGCCGGAAATTTACGTTAGCACCGATGTAGAAACCGACGGCCCGATTCCGGGGCCGCATTCGATGTTGAGCTTTGCTTCTGCCGCTTACCTGGCAGACAAGACGCTCATCGCCACATTTTCGGCCAACCTGGAGACTTTGCCGGGCGCGGCGGGTTATCCCGAAACGATGGCTTGGTGGGAGACGCAACCCAAAGCCTGGGCCGCGCACCGACAGGACGTGCAAGCACCGGAAAAAGCCTTGCCGGAATATGCCGCGTGGCTCAAAGCGTTGCCGGGCAAGCCGGTCTTTGTGGGTTATCCGGCGGCCTTCGATTTTATGTACGTCTGTTGGTATCTCCACCGTTTCGCCGGCGAGAATCCGTTTTCCTTCTCGGCGTTAGACATCAAATCCTACGCGATGGCGATGCTGAAAAAGCGTTTCCACGACACGATAAAACGCTCCATGCCGCACAAGTGGTTTGACAATTTGCCCCACACCCACCTCGCGCTTGATGACGCCATTGAACAAGGCGCGCTTTTTTGTAATATGCTGGCGGAAAATTTGCGCTAAGTAACACGAATAAAATAACTTGTCCCAGTAAATCAATCAAGTGGCGAATGACGCCGCAGTGCAGAAGCCCGCACTTAGTCAAGAGCGTTGCCTGGTGTGATGTGTTCCGCTCTTACTTCGTGCGGGCTTCCGCATTGTAAGTCACTTTATTTTTGCTCTGTTACTAAACTAAAAAGTTGCATTAGGCAAAACACCTTGTTAGCGTGTAATCTTACCGGTTATGGGCTTCTGCCCGTTTGTCTATTTTATTTTAGGAGACACGCAATAACAGTGAATAACGGCGATTTACCTCAAGGAATTGAATTTATTACCCAAGAAGGCGGCATCAAAGAATACCGTTTAGCCAATGGTTTGAAGGTTTTACTGGTAGAAAACCGCGTCGCGCCGGTGGTGACGTTGATGGTTTTATACCGCGTCGGTTCGCGCAACGAGGCCACCGGCCACACTGGCGCGACGCACATCCTTGAACATATGATGTTCAAAGGCACGCCCACCTTTAACAAGGCCAACAACACGCAAATCGCCGCTTCCTTGCAACGCATCGGGGCCGAGTTTAACGCCACCACCTGGTATGACCGCACCAACTATTTCGAGACCGTGCCTTCGGATAAACTTGAATTTGCCATCAAGTTAGAGTCTGACCGGATGCGCCATTCGTTCATCGCGGATGCTGACCGTCAATCGGAAATGACCGTGGTGCGCAACGAACTGGAACGCGGGCAAAACGACCCCGGCGGCGTGTTGGATGAAGCCGTTTACGCCACCGCTTTCCGCGAACACCCCTATCATCACCCGACCATCGGCTGGCGTTCTGATGTGGAAGGCGTGCCGACGGAGCGTTTGAAAGAGTTTTACAATACCTATTATCACCCCGATAATACCACCGTCATCCTCGTCGGGGATTTCGCCGAAGACGAGGCGTTAGGGCTTGTAAAACAATACTTTGGCGTTTATCCGGCGGCCACTGAGCCGATTCCGCAAGTCTATACCGACGAACCGCCGCAACAGGGCGAACGCCGTCTGGTGATACGTCGCGCCGGTGAACTAGCCATCGTGCAGATGGCCTGGCGCGCGCCCGCCGCGTTGGGGCAAACGGGCGTTTTATCCAACGAAGCCTTAGCCGAACGCGCCCGCAACGCGCCCGCCGACAACGATATTTACCCGCTCGTTTTGCTCGCGCAAATCCTGACCAACGGCATCACCAGCCGTCTTTACCAGGCGTTAGTGGAAAAACAACTGGCGGTTGACGTTTTCGCCAATTGCGACCAACACCGCGACCCGGGCCTGTTCAATATCGTGGCAACCGTCGCGCCTGATGTCGAACCGGCGGCAGTGGAAAACACGATTCTGGCCGAACTAGAACGCCTCGCTAAAGACGGTGTGGACGATTCTGAAGTTGCTAAAGTGCAGCAGCAAATTATAGCGATGGAAGCCTTTAGCCGTGACGGGACGAGCAACGTCGCCATGCAGTTGAGCGAATCCGAAGCCGTCGCTGATTGGCGTTTTTACCAAAACTACACCGACAATATCCGCCGCGTCACCGCCGCCGAGGTGCAGCGCGTCGCCCAAAAATACTTTGTTGAAGAGAGCCGCACCGTCGGACATTTTCTGCCGAAAAACTCCGGCGGCGAAGAAGCTGTGGCGTTACCGATGGCGGCCCTCCAAGCTGCGCCACCGGCAGAGAACAATTACCGGCTATTCACCGCGCCCACGCGCCGCCGTTCCCCGCGCGGCGTGCAGTTTTACGACGAACCCGTTGCGGCGGCCCCGCAACCCGTCACTTTCGCCTCGCGCATCAACCGCACACAACTCGCCAGCGGCGCGACACTATTGCTTTTAGAAAACCACGCCACGCCGACTGTCGCGCTACGCGGCACTATGCGGGCGGGTTCGCTTTTTCAACCGCTGAGTCAATTCGGTGTCGCCAGTTTGACGGCGCAGATGCTGGAACGCGGCACATTGAAACGCGACAAACTCGCCATCGCCGGCGCGTTGGAATCTGTCGGCGCGGCGCTGGACTTTTCCACCTCGCAGTTTGCCCTCAGTTTTTCGGGCCGCGCGCTGACGCAGGATTTGCCGATGGTTTTGGCGACGCTGGCGGAAATGCTGCGCGAACCGGTCTTTCCGGCAGATGAATTGGAGAAGTTGAAACAGCAAACCACCGCCGCGCTCAAAGAGCAAAGCACGCAGACTCGTTACCGCGCCCAACAACGCTTTGCCGAACTCACTTACGCGCCCGGCAACCCCTTTTATATGCCGCCGACGCAACAACTGGTGGAAAGCATTAACGCGATTACCGTCGCGGATTTACGGCAATTCTACGAAACGCAATACGGCGGGCGTTCGCTGATTTTATCGTTGGCCGGCGATGTGGACGCCAACGCGGTGCAAACGCAATGCGCCGAACTTTTCGCCGGCTTCGAGGGGCCGGCCAATATCGAAATTAACGTCGAAGACCCGCCGTGCCTGACTGAGACGCGGCGCGAAATCGTGCAAATAAACGACAAGGCCAACATTGACGTATTGCTTTCCGCGCCCGTCCAATTGCGCCGCCACTCGCCCGATTACTACGCCGCCACGCTCGGCAACAGCGCGTTGGGCGAATCCACTTTGTCCTCGCGTTTGGGCCTCAAAGTGCGCGACGAAGAAGGCTTGACTTACGGCATCGGTTCGCGTTTCCAATCGCCGGGCTTTGCCTCCGGCCCCTGGTTCATCATCGTTTCGCTCAACCCGCAAAACATCGAACGCGCCATTGATTCCGCGCTCAAAGTGTTACGCGAATACCTGCGCGACGGCATCCGGCCCGATGAACTCGCCGACCAAAAGAGTGCCGCCACCGGTTCGGCCAAAGTTGCTCTTGCCACCAATCGCGGGCTGGCTGCTTCGATGCTTGGCATGGAATTTAACGAACTCGGACTCGACCACGTTGACCTTTATCCCGAACGCATCAACGCTGTCACTGTCGAAGAAGTCAATGCCGCTATCCGCAAACACTTCAACCCCGACGCGCTCACCATCGTCATGGCCGGCGATTTGTCTGACGCGAAAACCGTCTGAACGCTAGTGCTTATACCAGTTGACAGTGGGCAGTGGGCAGTTGTTTGCACTGCTGTAAACTCATGATGTTACGGCAGATAACCCATTTCAGCAAGACCGCTAATGCGTACTATTTAATGTAAACTGGTATTAGTCAAGATTGAGTTGGCGGAGCAAGTCAATAGCCAGAACCCACCCGCTACCGCAGGTGGTACTGACCCGTCAGTCAATCCTTGACGGATACACTATTTTATCGCCGCATCCGGCGCGCCAGTCAACTCCCAATAACCCAGACTGGCCGGAATACACCCGATGGCATTCATACGGTCAAGAAAGTCTTTGACGCGGAAGGGCTGTTTTTGGGTTTCCTGTAAGCGGGCAAAATCAGCCATTGCGTGTTCGAGTAAGTATTTGCCGGTAATATAGCTCGTGCCGTAACCCGGCTGTCTCAGATAGAGGTGTTGCTCGAAGATGAGCAGGTCTTTTTCGGTTTTCATCCAACCGCGAGGCGTATATTCCGAGTGTATGCCGCCGGCCTCTTCCATCGTCATTTCATTGGCGTGGGCGTAAAGCGAACCAAGCCCCCGCGCGGCGCGTTGCGCGAGCATGATATAGACGATTTCCCGCACCCTGGGATTGTCGTCATACAACCCTGACTGCATAAACATTTCTTCCACCGCCGTTGCCATGCCCTCGTTGCGTGAATCAAAGATATTGTAGAGCAAGGGAGCGCGGCGAATCTCGCTCGCGTGCGGTTCTTTCTCCATTTGCGCCAACTCAAACCAGTGATAGAAATGGGAATAGAGCGGGCGCGGGTCGTAGTGCATCGTAATCAGGAAAAAATTCCGCTTATCCGCCGGCACAAACGCCCCCAGATGTTCGCGCAAGGCGGGGGCGTAATAATCCTTGACCGTGACAATCTCTTCCTCAGCCAAAAAACGCAAAAGGCTTTGCGCCGCTTTTTCCGCCGCCGCGTTAAATTCTTCCGGGGTGTTTACAGCTTTTAGTTCGGGGAGTTTGCGGTTGCGGTGTTCTTCAAATTTTAGCGACGACCAGGCGCGGGCGAGTTCGCGTTTCAGAAGCATCACTTCGTCTTCCCAGGTCAGCGGCACCAGATGAACATTTTGTTGATACCAGGTGTAGTTTTCCTTGCCGATACCGGAAGGGCCGGTCTTGGATTTAGCTTCTTCGGTCAACCAGGCACTCAACGAATCGGTTGAACTAATAGCAGATTCGATAGAGGCAACCAGTGCCACGTCTTCTTTCACGCCCGACATCCCCAGAATACTTTTCAGTTCTTCGCTTTGTTGTTTGATAGGCCGGATGCCGGCTACCCAGAGTTCTTTGGCGTTGCCGGTGAGGTTTTGCCGGGCCTGTTCGTGCAGACGGGGAATCACTTTCAGTTCGCTGAGGAGCTTGTTTTTGGCAGCGGCGTCAAGCGGAAAGGAGTAAGTCCATAATTCGAGAGTGGCGTGATGGGTGGGGCCTTCGCGGGCCGGCACGTCGCTTCGTTCGGTGTAAAGGGTGACGTAAAAGGCCGGGTCGCGCTCCCAGGGTTTGAGAATACGGTGGTTAAAATCATACCCGTTCATCTCGGCCCAGACGATTTTCCAATCCACTTGTTGGGGGATAGTCCAGCCCGTGGTGTCCATCGCCAGCAGCTTGGACTGAAGGGTTTTGAACTGCGGCCAGCGTTTATTGAAGGTGGCGGAGGTGTAATCGGGAACCCCGTCCACCAGGGGCGGTTTCTCAAAAGCGCGCCATTCCTTAAAAAGTCCCGCCAACTCACTGTATTGAGCGGGTGACTTAGAAGGCATTGGCGTTTGAGTGGATTGACAGCCGGTCAACCCTACTAATAAAAAGGGCAGCAGAGAAATTTTAGTCAGGTCTTTCATATTGTCACCAAAAGGCAGAAACGCGCACGTTAATAAGCGTGTGGCAGAAACATAGCGACACGCGAGACTTCCGTGCGCGTTTCTGCCTTTACGCAAGTTTGCCCTATCTTTACGTCTTTTTGCTGTTCAGGCAACGCCTGGCGTGGCAATTGACTCAAAATCCTGTCGCCCCAAGCGAAAAAAATCAGTGGAGTGTTATTTATGCGGTTGAGAACTTTGGCTTTAGCTTTTCTCTTTGCGGCCTTCGCGTTTTCAGCGCGGGCCGCCAACCTTGAGGCCCTGGCCCGCCAGGCGACAGCAGAAAATGCGGACGAGGCCCGCGCCGCCGTCGCGCAGTTACGGGCGCAAGGGCCAAAGGGCCTGGACGCGCTGTTTCAGACGCACGACGCGGAAATCAAAAAACGCCTCAACGCCGCCGCTGTGCTTTACAGCAATCCGGCTGAGGCCGAATGGTTGCGCATCGCTGCTGCTTTGGACGGCGTCGCGCAACAAAAGGACAGCTTCGCCGCGCGTCTCTTTTGGCACACCGATTTGGAACAGGCCAAAGCCGCCGCCCGGCAAAGCGGCAAGCCGATTTTATCGTTGCGTTTACTGGGCAATCTGACCGACGAATTGAGTTGCGCCAACAGCCGCTTTTTCCGCGCCACGCTCTACTCTAACGCCCAAGTTTCAAACTACTTGCGCGAACATTTCATCTTGCATTGGTCAAGCGAACGCCCCGTGCCGCGCGTGACGATTGATTTTGGCGACGGGCGCAAGCTGGAAACCACGCTCACCGGCAACAGCATCCATTATGTTTTGGACGCGCAAGGCCGTGTAGTTGACGCCCTGCCCGGACTCTACGGCCCGGCGGCTTTTCTGCGCGCCTTGCAGGAAGCGGAAAAATTCGCCCTCAGCGTGCGCGGGCAATCGGGCGGGGCTTTGGCCTTTGCTGTACGCAACTATCACAGCAACCGCCTGAACCGCCAAAACCAGGCCTGGGCCGCTGATTTGGCAAAGGCCGGCGTGGAAATCAAACGCGCCGCGCCGCCCGTCGCCCAACCTAATGCGGTGTCACCAAACGCTGTAACCGTAGCCCCGGCAACCGCCGCCGCGTCTATGGCGGTCACGAAAAGTTCCGTCGAGGTCAGATTGGTGCGGGAACTCGTCCCCGACCCTGAAAACCTGAGCGCAATCACTGATGAGGCCGCCTGGCAGAAAATCGCCGCGCTTCACGCCACCGACGCGCAATTAGACGCCAACAGCCGCGCACTGATGGCCCGCCATTTGCCGCCGCTCATCGTCAACCGCAAACTCTCGCCCGAAGCCCGTTTGGATGTTTTAGTGGGGAATTTCGAGAAACTGGCCGCGCTCGATACCGTGCGCAATGAATACCTTTTGCGCCCGCGCCTCGACGCCTGGTTCGCCAACGGACAAGCGGGAAACTTGGAAGAACTGAACCGCCGCGTCTATGCCGAACTTTTCCTCACGCCCCGCGCCGACGCCTGGCTCGGACTCTATGGCCCGGACACTTACACGGGGCTGGAAAACGGTGGCCTCAAGCCGTAATCGTTTTCTCTCTGCGGAACACGCGAAACACACGGAAAAAAGAAAACCAAGTTGTAAACAATGAATCGTGAATAGAAGCCGGAGGCGCTCTATTCACGATTTGCTGCTTATTGATTCTTTTCCGCGTGTTTCGCGTGTTCCGCAGACTGATTTTATCCTCTTAGAAGCGGTTGGGCATCAGCGGCGCGGACGTAATCGGGCAGTTGGCGGTGAGTGCTCATCAGGAAAGCGTTAGTGCTGCTGCGCAAGGCGTTACCGTGCGTTGCGGCGAGGCTGGCGAGGCGGCTAAAGACCGATGAACCATAGAAATAACCGTCCCGCAAACTTATCAGCACGTCCGCCGTGTGGCCGACTCGCGGCGCGTGCAGCGAGGCGAAAATGTTGGCCGGCGCGTCGGGGTAAACGTGATTCTGCGTCGCCGCATACCACTCCGCGTCCGACGCCCAACCATCATTTGCTGAGGTGAGATTTCGCGCAATCGCTTCAAGTTCTAACGGGTCGCCAATAATCTGCTCGTAGGCATATAAATCTGCCTGCTGCCTGCTGCCTGCTGCCTGCTTTCTTATCCGCGCCACACCGCGCGGGCCGTGCAGTTTCACGGCGTCGGGGCCGTCGGTGTGGACGGCGAAATCAACCCCCGCCAAATCTGCCAGAGACGCCGCGACTTCTTCCGTCACGCTTTCAGCGCAATACAAAGCCGCATAACTGCACAGGCCAAAGGCCGGCGCGCAGACCTTGCGCGGGTCGCCGTTGAGCTTTTCGGCAGACTTGAAGCCGTGTTTTTTGAGGTGCGTTTGCAGGTGGACGCGCTGGTTTTTTTCCAGGTTCATGCCGTGATCACTGAATAAAACTATTTCGGTTTCGCACCCACAAACCTGTTGAATTTCGCGCAGTATTTTGTCCAGTGAACGCAGCGCAATATGCAGTTTTTCCGGCCCGCGTATGTGCATGAGGCCGTCTGTGCCTTTGAGAAACGCAAAGAAATCGCGGCCCTTCGGTGTGGCGAGGAATTTGTCGCGGAATTTGCGCATATCGGCCTGCCAAATGGCGTCCGGCGCGACATAGACGAGAAACTCAAACATCAAAGGCTCTTGGTAATCAAGCTCGTCCATGTACGACGACGGCACTTTATCGGGCGTGCGCCAGCCGACGTATTTCTTCCAGCCGCCGCGCAATTCCTTGTGCTCGCGGTTGAAATAGAGGCTCTCGTAACCCAAAGGCAGCGTCGCGCCCAACATCTGCGACAACGCCACGTTAGTCATCGTCGGAAACGGCGATAAAAGGCGCGTCGGCACACCAAAATTATCGAACAACCCGCGCCGCTTGGCCTCCAAAATAACCTCGTGCGGCACGCCGTCCAGACACAATAACAGACGGCGCGGACGAGTCTCGCCGGCTTCACGGCCCGGCAAAGACGCGGCAGTCGCAACGTGCGAATGCTCTTCGTGACAAGAATTGTGTGTACAAGTTTCCATCAGTTTCACGGAATTTAGCCACAAATGGCACGAATTTTCACGAATTTAATTTGTGTTGATTCGTGTCATTTGTGGCTGATTTCAGATTTTGTACGGTTCTTTGAGGCCCTTTTTGGCCTGTTCGTGGGCGTCCATTATGTCAGCGCGTTTCAGGACGGCCTGATATTGGGCGACGGCTTCCGCGCGTTTGCCCAAAAGGTCGTAAGCCTGGCCCGCGCGGAGGCGCGCGCCGGTGACTAAATTGGTTTCTGCGCCGGGCGTTTCGGCGGCGGCGATTAACTCTTTGGCGGCGTTCGCGTGCTGCTGCGCCGTAAATAACGCCTCGCCGTATTTGACGTGGACTAAATCCAGCGTCTTGGCGGCGGCCTTATCGCGCAACACCGCGTCAAAGATGGCGAAAGCCTCTCGTTCGTTGCTTGCGGCCTCGTCATTTTTTCCGGCGGCGCGGGCCGCGACGGACAGCGACATCAGCGCATCGGCGGATTCCAGTTTGTAGAGAAAGTTGCGCGGGTATTTGGCGGCCAACTCGCGGCAGACCATCAGGGCTTCGGGGAAACGCTTTTCGCGTTTGTAGAGCAAAATCAACAGGTTACGCGCGTCGTCCTGCGCCCAACGGCCCTCGCGGGTCACTTTTTGCAGCAACTCAAAAGCGCGTCTTTTCGAACCGCTAAAGCCGGCCACACTCGCCGCCAGTTTGTAGAAAGCCGGCAGATTAGCCATTGTGTAGTTATAAAAACCGATGGTCACTTGGGCGTCCGTATAATTGGGGTCGAGTTTCAGCACATCCTCGTGGTTGCTGACCGAACTGCGCCCGTCGCCCAAAGCCGCCGTGAAACTGCGTTCCACCGAGACTTTGAAAGCGGCGCGCAAGCCCTGCGTGACGCCCCTAAAGTACAACGCTTCAATATCTTTCGGGTCTTTCGCCAAACGCGCCTTCGCCAAATCAAGCGCCTCTTTGGTCAAGGCGTTAAACTCAGCCACGACTTTCGGGTCGGGCTTGGCTTCGGTCTGCGCGTAGTAAGAATCGTTGCTGTACAGCGACGATTGCAGCCCCCGCGATTCGTTCAAAATCTGCGCCCAGAGCGTCGCCGCCAACCACTGCGGCCCCGCCGGATGGTCGGGCAGGATGCGCCGCAGTTCCGTAAACTGCTTTCGCGCCGCCTCGTAATCAAGGTTGTAAAGCGCGTCAAAACCACTGGCGCGTAAATCTTCCAACTTCGCCGCCGGGGTCATGGCCGCCGGCGCGGGCGCGGGTTGCGCCGCGAGGGGAAATGCCGGCGTAAAGAGCAGAAACGCTAAGATGACGCCGAGAGTCTGTAAGTATTGCTTCATTAAACTTTCTCCAAAAAGGGGGATTAGCGCGCTATTTCGTTGCCGTATTAGCTGGCAAAGCGGCGCGTAGTTTGGTCAAATTACTGATAATTCTGCTAGCCATCAGAGAGCCGCCGTCGTGACCGCCCCAGGCGTAAACTTTGCCGGAGGTAATGATAACGCCGGTGCGGACGTGGCGCACGGTGAACGGGAATTCCCAGGTCAGCGCGACGTGCTCAACGTCTATAATCAAATCCGCCACGTCGCGGTCATCCACCAGAGTCAGGTTCCAGGTTGTCAACTCGTTCTTTTTGCGTAGTTCGTTGACCAGTTGCGTGGACTTGAACACATTGCTGTAAGATGTGACATAGAGCGTTTTAGATGCCGCCAGCAGTTTAGCCGGATTGGTTTCGGGCAAAACCTTCGAGCCGATGCCGGCAGGTTGCAGGGCCGTCGTCGGGCGTTGCGGCACGTCGGCCTGCGGCATCGCAGCCAGAGGCGTGGTCGAAGATTGATAGACGGGCGTGGCGCGTTGCAAGTCCTGGGCCGAAGGCGCAACGCTCAGGTTGGCGACAGGGTTCGCCATGACCGGCACGCCGCGCACGAGGCCCGCCAGATTATAAAACGGCACGGCGTAGTTGGCCGTCTGCGCCGCCGGCACAGGCACAACGAGGCCCACCGCCCGCCCATAACCGTCAATCAGCACGCTGCCCCGCGTTTCCACCGTCAACGGTAAGGCGCGGGAGAATTTCAGGACGCGAAAGCCCGTTCCCGCGCCGTTGATGTCGTCCGCCAGGCTGACCGCGCTCAACAGGCCGCAATCCGTGACGTAAGCCGCGTTGTCCGCGTGATAGACGGCCCGTAATTGGGTGCCTACGTCCTGCCCTTCGGTGATGATGGCAACTGCGACATAAGGCGTTGTTGTCAACGGCACGCGCAGCACAGCCACGTTGCGACGCTCATCGGAATCAACCATCTGTGCGCGGTAAATCTCGCCGTTTGCCAGCCGCGCGCTCAAACCCTGGGCGTCTTTTACCGTGTTATAGGCCGCGAGCATCAACCCATCGGGGCGCACAAACACGCCAGTTCCGATGGCCCGCTCCGTCCCGTTGGCATCTTTCGCCAACAGCGTCGCCGTCGCTTCGGCCACGCGGCTGGCAACCGGGTCTTGCGCGGCGTCGGTTTTAGTCGCTTGCCCTGGCGCGGCGCAGACCAGCAAGGTCAGCCAAACCAGTGAATAACTAAAGCGGTAAATGTTTTTCACAAGATTTCTCCTTTCTTACGGGGCCAGATAAATCATTTGGCCTTTAGCCGAAAATACTTTCGGGCCTTTTTGAACTCCAACGACCGCGCCAACAATGGCACCGAGAAAGCTGAATAAGAAAAGGGCCGCTCCGGGTTCATCGTTGAAACCGTTGGCGTTGGTTTTTGCTTCCGCAACGCCTCCAATGCCAGCCCCGATACCCACACCGATGGCCCCGCCGAGCAAGCCGCCTTTGGCCTGGCGCGAAAATTGTGAACGCTGTTTGCGAATCTCCGACACTTCCACGCGCTTGACCCGCGCCAGACGCCAACTCTCGTCGTCCACCGCGACGGCGATTTCGTCATCCGTCACCAAATGCACTTCGCCTTCAAACTCGGCCCCTTGTTTGGTGATAAGCACAACCGATGTGCCGCTTTTCAGTTGTTTGACTTTGCCCCAATCGTCCGGCACGCCTTTGGCAAAGGTGAACGACGAAACAAAGCAAAGCAGTAAAAATGTGCTGGTAATTCGTTTGGTTAATGGCATAATCGTTTCTCTATTAGTTGGTTTGCGGCGTGTTCTGGCCGGATTGCGTCAGGTCAGTACCGGAAGCAATAGCGGCCAGGTAAAGCTAAATTCTCTCATACCTAAGGTTGCGCCACATCGTTACCGTTCGGTGTGCTGATTTCAACTAAAACACTCCAAATACTTCAC
>JAYVJN010000125.1:0-5628 GCA_043769325.1 Acidobacteriota bacterium | reverse complement strand
GCGGCCCTCTGCGACGCCTTACCGCAAGCCGTTTTCTTGTTGGACGAAAAGCGGCGCGTGGCCTGGCGCAACCAACGTGGCACGGAATTACTGGCAACAGGCGCGGGGGTGTCGCTCAATGCGGGCGGGGCCTTGTGCGGTGCGCACTCGCGCGAGACGGCGCGGTTGCGACTCGCTCTGCAACAAGCCTGTCAGGAGTTGCGGCCTGTTGCTTTGAGTTCTTCGTAAGCCCTGCTTTTAACAAATTGCAAGGCTTATGTTTGACGCCGCCACTGTGAGCTATTCGGGGGAGTAGCGCACAATGGCGGCGTGTTTCAAGAGGCGCAAAGACAACCGCTAACCAGCGTTATAACAAGAACGTAGCTGCCGGTTAAAACGGCGCGACGCTTGCTATCGCGCGTCTTTTCGCCTCCCTTTATTCACCCCGGCAACCGGCGCGGCCAACTTAACCCGCAAATTGGACAAATTACTTTCACATCATACAGCCACAGTCCACAACCTGCCCTTTAGCCACCAACACCTTACCCGGTTGGCCGCGTTTAGCTGGTAACAACGGATAAATCGCCCGCCGTGAACAATACTTCACGACGGGCGATTTACCGTTTATCCAACTAACAACCGCGTCTCTTTAATCAATGTGCGTTTGAAAAGTTGCCCGTCTTTGTACCAGTGCCAGGTGCGGGCGCGGTGGTTGCCGTCCTCGCTAATCTGAATCATTTCAAAGAGATAATCGCTCTCCGGGTCGCCCTTATAAGTCCAGGTGAGCATGACCGTGCCGTAAGTCTCCCAGGCTTTGCCCTTGATGCGCGGGGTGTCCCAAAAAATTTCGCCGTTGGCGTATTGCGCGGGGAATTGGTGTTCTTCCCTGCGCCCGTCGGGCCAGGTGTAGCGGTTAATTTGATGATATTGGTATTCGCCTTCCGTCGGGAACGTGCTGGTTAAATGCGACTTATGACGGTCAATAATGACGCCGTCCGCGTCCACATAGATATACTCGCCCACCCAATCGCCGGCGTGCCGCGCCAATATCGGCATCCCTTTTTGTATCGTCATTTGTTCTCCTTCAGGTCAGTACCGGAAGCGGTAGCGACGGGTTCGCCACTTACTTCTACTGCTCAGAGCACTCCCTTAATCCTCAATCAGCGTCCAAAAATAACCGTCCGGCGCGGTGAAAGAAAAACTGCGTTCGCCGAATTCGTTCGTGTAAATCTTGGTCAAATCATGCGCTGCGCTGTCGCTCACGCGCTCGCGGTACTCATCTAAATCAGTAACCCGATAAGTGTAAAGCGACATCCCCAGACAACCGGGCCGCGAGAATTCGTGGCAATCTTCGTGCGCGCCGGCGGCGGCAAAACGGATAATGTGCAAACGTCCCGAACGCATCTCGCGCCAATCGGTGGAGGAACGCGGGTCGTCGAAATCCGTGACGTAATAGCGTTCGCCGGGCCGCAGGTCGAAAAACGTCCGCCCCGAAGCCACTTCGTAGTTATACGCGAAATCATCACGGGCGCGTAAGAGGCCCAGCGTTTCATCGTAAAAACGCAGTTGCTCTTTGCCGTCGTCGGCCATGATAAGCCCGAAGTGAACCGCCTGGCTGGTCTGGAAAAGACAGGAATAGTTGAGTTTACCGTATTTCGGCAAAGTGTAGTTGAACCGCTCGAAAACGACCTGCCGCGCCAGTGGTTGCAGCAAATACATCTCGCGCACGCCCACCATCGGGCCATGAAAAGGCCGCCCGCCGGTCTGCGCTTCCTGATAAATCACGTCCCACTGCGGTTCACAGTAACGCACCGGCAGCTTGGCCTTGTCCGCCTCGACGACATGGTTCATCAAGTCCAAAAGGTTCGCCGTCATCTGTGTCACCCAACGGCTGCCCTTGACGCGCAAAGGCTTCAAACCCAGGCCGTCGTTCAAGGGCTGCGCCCACTCCAGCAAACGGATAAATCCATGATCCGCATCCAAATGCGCCAAACGCACCGCCCGCACCGCCGATTCTACACCGTACAAACGCTCTGCCTCCGTCGCCGTCAACCCGCCGATGCGGTCAACATGATAGCCAAACCGCTCCCAATATTGTATCTGCGGCAGCAATTCGCTCACCCCGATACACGCCTCAGACAAACCGCCAATCGGATAATCACGCATAAACTTATTGTACTCGGAAGGTTCTAAAAAGAGCAAGAAACATTTTCTCAACCCGGTTGCTCACTCAAGCATCCAAAACAGCCTGAAATAATCCGAAATTATGGACAAATCTTTATCATTAGAGATATGAAATGCGGGCGAATTTACTCGAAAACTCCTAAATAATTGTTATTAACGCTGTTACCCTACGCCATGAACTCACAGTTTGAGTGGCATTGATTTTGCATATCTTTTTCTTTGTGTCTTTGATTAGATACGAACACGACCTATTCACAACAGGATTTAGGTTGCGCCGGAGCATTAAGCGGCGCATAACAGAGGCCCAAACAGCCCTAATTTCTGTGCCAACAAGTCGAAGCGAGCTAGAGAGCTCTTTCATGTTGGGAAACAGCAAGCAAGAGCCCGCCCTCATGGAACAACATTGGGGTTGTAGGTTTCTTATTAAACCATAAACGAGGAGAAATTAATGAAAAAGTTAATTACCATCGCTGCCGTAATGCTAGGCTTGATTTCATCGGCCCTGGCGCAAAGCACGACGGGTTCTGTAAGCGGTCAGGTCTTTGACCCGCAACAAGCCGTCGTCGCCAACGCCAGCGTGACGCTGAAAAACAAAGCCAACGGCACTGAACGAACATCCAACTCTAATTCAGAGGGCAGCTACGCATTTCCGTCTGTGCAGCCTGGATTTTATATCGTAACGGTTACAGCCAGCGGTTTTGAAAAGCGTGCGGTTGAAGTGCAAGTCTTTGTCGCGCAAGACTCAAGTGCTAATATTGCCTTGCAACTTCAAGGGGCGACGGCCTCAGTTGATGTAATCGGCGACACCAGTAACGCCACCGTGCAAACCGAGTCACCGCAATTGAGCACAGTAGTGAGCAGTAAAACGCTCACCAGTTTACCCACAACTGACCGTAACCCTTACGCATTTATCACGCTCACGCCCGGCGCGTCATCCTCCAACGAAGGGCGCGGTGCGGGCGTGGCGATTAATGGTTCGCGTTCAGCATCCGGCAACTTCATTTTGGACGGCGGCGAAAATAACGACACCTTCGTCGCTGGTATCGCCCAAAGCGTGCCGCTTGACGCTGTGCAGGAATATACCGTCCAGACCAACAACTACACGGCTGAATATGGACGCAACGCCGGCTTTATCGCCAATGTTGCCACCAAAAGCGGCGGCAACCAATATCATGGCACCGCCTTTCTCTACAACCGCAATTCGCGTCTGGCATCTAACAGCTTCGACAATAATTCCAAACGCATTAAAAAAGGCGTTTATAACCGCAACCAATATGGGTTCAGCTTTGGCGGGCGGCTAATTGAAAACAAGCTATTCTTTTTTGCCGCCGTGGAACCAACCCATGTTCGCAGCATTGCGCCTAGCACGTTCAATATCGTGACGCCGCAACTACTGGCAATCAGCGCGCCAGGTTCTCAGGCAATCTTTCAGAGGTTCCCGCTACCAACTTCAGGCTTTACCGGCACTGTGTTCAATCGCACTGTAACTCCTTTCGGTGGCGGCACTGCGGCCTCTATTCCCGCTTTCCGCGAAGTAGCGGTTAACGGCCCCACTGATGCCGGCGGCGGCTTGCCGCAGAATCAGGTTACATCTAGTTTCCGCGGGGATTATAACGTATCCGACAAAACTCAATTCTTTGGGCGCTACGCCTATCAGAATCTTGACCAAGGCGGACGCTTTGCCGCAACGCGCAGTTATCTGCCGGCGTTGAACCAGGCGACCTTTCAGCGCAACCAAAATATGTTGCTCAATCTGACGCACACCTTCAGCAACAATTTCATCACCGAATCGCGCGTCGTTTATAACCGGATTTTAGGCCCTATCAACCCCTTGACGCCAAGCAATCCACCGCTCGCCGGTTTCGTCTTTTTAGCCGAGTCAGCCTCGTTGCCCAATGGGGCCAGTTCATTCGGCGGGCCGCAGAATGTCTATCAGTTTTTCCAAACCGCTAACTGGATAAAAGGCAAACACAACATCAAGTTCGGTGGACAATACCTGCATCTGCGCGATAACCGCACTTTTGGCGCATATGAAACGGCGGAAGCAGCTTTTTCCAACGCGCAAGGATTCGTCAACGGTGTTTTGAACCGTTATACCATCGCGGTTAATCCGCAAGGGAAATTCCCCGGCCAGACGGTAACCGCTCCGCTCGGCGCGCCGGCCTTTACGCGCCATTTTCGTTACAACGAAACGGGCGTCTTCATCCAAGACACCTGGAAAGTTACGTCTCGCCTGACCCTGACACCGGGCTTGCGTTATGAATACTTTGGTATTCTACACAGTGCGGGCCAAGAAAAATCGCTTGACGCTAACTTCTATGCTGGCAGCGGCAGTTCCTTTGCCCAGAGAATAGCATCCGGCGCTTTTGCCCGCACCAATTCCCAAACCGGCAACCTGAAAGACCGCTTTTACCGGCCCGATTACAAAAACTTCGGCCCGCGTTTTGGCGTAGCTTACGACCTGACCGGCAACGGCAAATCGGTTATTCGCGGCGGTGTCGGTTATTTCTATGACCGCAACTTTGGCAATGTGGTTTTCAACGCCATCCAGAATCCGCCCAACTATGCCACCGTTCGGATAGCCGCCCCAACACTGACCGCAGCCATAGTATCAAACCAGTACGCGATATTTGGCACGTCGGGCACTACCCCGCTTCGGGCCACTTCAGCCCGTTATTTGTCAGAAGACCTCAAAACTGCGTACACGATTCAGTATAATGCCACTTACGAGCAAGATCTTTTCAGTAAGCTAGTGGTAGGGGCCAGCTATCTTGGTTCGCGCGGGAAGCGGCTCTATTCGCTTAACAACGTCAACCGCGTAGGCAGTTGCGTGCTAATCAATTCTTGCGCCGGCAATCCAGCGGGCCGTCTCAATGTCAATGCCACGAGCATCAACGAACGTGGCAATGGCAATAGTTCTGACTATAACGCGCTTCAAGTGCGTGTTGATAGCCGGTATGTTGAAAGGTTGGGTTTGCAATTCGGCGTTAACTACACCTTGAGCAAATCTAATGACAACGGCAGTTCGTTCTTCGGCGATGACGCCATCAATGGTTTCATCGGTTTTGGCGCAACTGACCCGTTCAACTTCAATACCGCTGACAAAGGGCCTTCGGATTTTGACGCGCGGCATCGTGTTGTCGGCAATTTCTCCTACGACTTACCCTTCTTCAAGAATAGCAGCGGCCTAACCAAATCTTTGTTGCATGGTTTCACCATCACCGGGATTCTTCAAGGTCAGACAGGCGCGCCCTTCGGTGTTTTCGACTTCGGTAACCCAGAAGAAACAGTGGAAAATACGCGCCCGATTCTTCGGGGTAGCTTGCCGACAGCCACTTTCACTGCTGACGCGGTAAACCCGAACACTTTCTTGATTTTGTCCCTGCCAATATGTCCTACGCCTACGACCGGCTCAAATTGCTTTACCAACGGCACAACAGTCAATCGCGTGGAAGCTGGCACTCT
>JAYVJN010000124.1:0-3992 GCA_043769325.1 Acidobacteriota bacterium | reverse complement strand
CCGACGCCAAAACCCTGGCGGCGCAACTGGAATCTTACGGGCCGTTTACCAGCAAACCCGTCACGCCGCCGGCCCCGGCCCGAATCATGTTGGAAATGTTGGCCCACGCGGGCCAACTTGCGGCGCGGGCCAGCGGCAAAGAAATCGCTTTCGGGATTGAGGGCGGCGCAACCTTGCTGACCGGCGAGTTACGCGAGACGCTCTTTGCCGCCTTGCTTCATCTGGTGCGAAACGCCGTCGGACACGGCAGCGAAACGCCGTCGGCGCGTTTGGCGGCGGGAAAAAATGCAAAGGCGTCCGTTGTCTTAGCCGCGCACGAGGACAACGGCCAGGCAATTTTCCGCGTCACCGACGACGGGCGCGGCATCTGCCCCGATGCGCTGGCGAAAGAGTCGCAACAGCAAGGGTTTGACAACGACGGTGGACAACCTTTTGAAATTCTCTTTCGCTCCGGCTTTACCACGCAAACCGGCGTTTCCACGCTCGCCGGACGCGGTATCGGCTTAGACATTGTGCGACAAACCGCCGTTTCATTAGGCGGGCGGGTTGAAGTAACCAGCGAAATCGGGCGCGGCACAACTTTTACGCTTGCCATCCCCTTAAAAACCGCGCCCAACCGCTAACACGCTTGCCGCATCCACCGTCTTGTTGGTAAGTTATCGCTTACCGGGAAAGGTTTTATGCGCCAAGTGTTTTTGTTTATCTTAGGTTTTCTTACCGTTGGCGCGTCGCCCGCGCAGACGCAGTATCCGGCGGAAATTGACGGCTACAAGGTTGAACGCGCCAAAGTCGAGGTCAAACGAGACGGTGACGCGGCCCTGGACGCCGATGTCGTGGTAAATATCGGTGAACCGCGTCTCGTGCGCGTGACGCCACTGGGCGTGACGTTTGAATTGCCGCTCACGGTCAATCCCGTCAAACAAGGCGGGCGCGTGGATTTTTTGCGTTTCGAGGATGTAGAAATCAACGGAACCGCCGTCGAAATTGACGATTACCGCGCCGCCTTTGACTTGCCCAAGAAAAAGCCTTTGCGCTTGAAAAATCCGGTGCGTGTCTTTGTCAGCACGCCCAACGCGCTGGCTAATGTCGTTGGCGGCATCTGGCGCACGCAAGAAACCTGGCCCGTCAGCGGGCGCGTCTATGTCTTCGGACGTTTCAAGAAATTCCTCTTCAAATTCAAGCGCGTCGTGCCGGTAGAATTCGCCGTGACAATTCCCAATCCGCTAAGGCCGCAACGTGACCAGTAGGCAGTAGGCAGTTCGTTGACTGCTTGACGTGGACTAAATTCATTGCATTGCTCTATTTAGCGCGTATTGCCGGCAAAACATCCGTACACTTTTCTACGATGTAAATATGTCGGGGTACTTATTTGAAATAACCGCAGTGACTATCTGCGCCGCTATCAATTGCCACTAGCTTCAGCTAGTGGAGTGCGAAAGTCAACCTAACACAGGCTTTAGCCGAACTTAGGAAAATTATGTCGGGAAGCCGATGAGCTTTAGCTAAAGCAAAAAGGCGGTTTGATTATTTTCTTTAGATTTGGCTAAAGCCATCTCTCTGCTAGCCTTAGCCCCACTAGCTGAAGCTAGTGGCAATTTATCAAACCTTATTCCAAATAATGCCTATTAATTACTGCTGATTGCCTACTGGCATCAAGAGGTTACGCGACCAACACGCCCAAGCTTACGGCGCGGCGCGGGCGCGGGCGGCGCGGGCGGGAAGCCTTCGGGCAAGAGCAGTTTCAGCATCTCCTCCGCCGGACGCTTGACCTCCGGGGCCAGCCGCAGCAGAGGCGTCTTGGAGCCCGCCGCCGCTTGCAAAGCCTGGTAGAGCGGCAACCAACGCTCGCTGTAAGCCACACCCTCCGCGTCCTTTATCTCTTCCAGTAATACTGCTGCTTCTGCCGCGTGGCCCGTCCGCGTAGCCTCATGGAAAAAATCAACAATATAACTCCAATAGCTTTTTTGGAATTCTGTGTCCCCACTCATAATGAAATGTCGTGCCAAGTCTGCTGCTTCATCCCACTTTTGCAGACGGGTTAGAATGCACGCAAGCGTGTGTGAACAATTAACTAATTCGCTTGGGCTGATATTTAATTCAATTGCCTGCCGTGCCAATTTTTCGGCTTCCTCCAATTTGTGGTTTTGCTCGTAGTAAAGATATGCCAAGCCATTGTATGGTCGTGCAAATTGTTTATTCTCAGCGATAGCTTGGTGGTAAGCAATTTCAGCCTCATCGTATTTGGCAAGTTTCACATGGAGTAAATAACTTAACATATGCTTTGAAGCATAGTCGCCCGGGTTGAGTTCAATGGCTTGGCGGTAAGTAGTCATAGCTTGTTCATATTCGCCTCGATTGTACTGCACATCAGCGCGCAACCGTAACTCCCAGGCTCGCGCAATTGGAGATTCAAGTGTCTCTTGTACGTCCACTGCGCGAGCGTCTTTCAGTTCTTCAACCAGTTGGTTTTGTAGGTCTTGGCGGTTAGGTGCATATTCCAATTCGGCAGCCAATTTCCTACAACGGGCGTAATTTTCGCCCAGTTGCTTTTTGAGTTCTTCGTCACGCACGTATTCCGAAGCGGCAAAGGCCCGCGCTAAATCGGCGTGCGTCCGCAATTCGCCGGCGTCCCCCGCTTGGGGCAATTGCGCGTAACGGCGGGCGCGGCGTTCCAGTTCTTGGTCGCCGTAAAAGAGGCGGATAAATTCGATTAGCCAAATCAGACGGCGGCGACGTTGGCGTCCGACGCGCATCAGATACCAGATGTTGAAAAAGCGTTCGGCGACCTGGAAATCCAGCTTGGACGGAATCTCCACGCCGGGTTCGCGGGCATAGGCCACTTTTTCCACATAACCTTCGTTGATGAGACGGTCTAGCTGCGCCGAGGCGTTGTTGACATCCAAGCGCGTGGCCGCCGCCACTTCCGCCGCCGTCATGGGGTGCCAGTGGAGGGCCAGCGCGTCCATCACTTTCTGCAAACGCGGCGCGAAATTGTCGGCAATCGCTTTGTATAAAGGGCTTACCCTGTCCAACAGGCTTTCCAAATCGTTGACTACGCGGCCCGTGTCTTCCGTCGCCAGCACTTCGTAGAGCAAAACCAGTGTGCGCAGGTTGCCGCCCGTCAGCAGATATATCGCGGCAAAACGGCCCGGGTCGTTGTCCAAAATCCCTTTGACGTGCGGCGTCTCGTTCATTTCTGCCAGCTTAAAGGTCAGCGTCCGCGCCTGTTGCTCATTCAACGGATAGAGCTTTTCCACCGTGAAATAATCGTAAAACGCGCCCTCATAAAGATAGGTTGATGCCACCGGCACGCTGCTCGCGCCCACGAAAAACAGACGCTTTTCCTGTGCCATCACGCCGCGCAAAGCCCAATGCTCTTTTTTCAGGCGGTCTAAAATCAGGTTCAAATTGTCCGCCAACAAAACCAATCCGCGCCCTTGCGCGTCGGCCCAGGCGGTCAATTTCTGCAAAGCCTGTTCCGCCCGCGCCGCTTCTTCATCGGGCAGGGCCGCGACAAAGGCTTCCAGTTCTTGCGCTTCCGGCCAGCGGTTCCTTTCGTCGAGATAGTTGCACGCGGCGTTGAGGCAGTTGACCCAGAAATCGGATAGCTCTGAGACGTTGTACTGCTCTTCTGGGAAAATCAACGGCAGCCACTTTTGGCTCAATTCCGCGTCGTCTTCGATGGCGTAGGCCAGCCGCAGCAGCATCGTCGTCTTGCCCATGCCACGCGGCGCTTGCAGCAATTGGTGTCGGTGTTCGCGGCCCTTCGCGGCGCGGCGCAGTTCTTTGAGCAGACGCTCCAGAATGTCCTGATGCGCCACGAACTGCTCAATCAAAATCTCGCGCGGCAACTGCGCCGGATTGTTGATTGCCAGTTTGAGCGTCGTGCGTTTGAGTTGTGTCGTCATTTGTCTAAGCCCTTACGCGACAAAGCGTTGATGCCAGTAGGCGCGTAGCAGATGAGAGCGAAAGACGAAACGCCCGCTCTGTTC
>JAYVJN010000123.1:0-2799 GCA_043769325.1 Acidobacteriota bacterium | reverse complement strand
GGATAGACGCCGAATATCTCGTTGAAGAGGCTGGCTTTGGTCTTTTCGTCACGCGCCTCGCGCAGAAAACGCTCGTCTTTAAGGGCCAATTCCTGCGCGGCGCGGCGGTTGTCGTCCAGGTTGTTGAGCAATAAAACGGGCGGCGTCTGCCTTAACGCCGTTTGGATATTTGCCACCCGTTCCTTGATGAGCGGGTCGTTGGTTTGCGTCGCCTCCGGCCCGCCACGCGCCGCCAAAACGCCGGGTTCGCCTGTCTCGGCTGGCGTTTCAGCCGGCGCGGTTTGGTTCCCACACGCCGCCAGCCAAAGGCACAAAGCCAATATGATGAGAGATTTACGCATATTCCAGAGGCTACGCGGGGAAACAGATTTTGGATGAAAATCAGTTTGCAGTTGATAGTTCAAAGTTGGGTCGTGGTTCCCGCATTTTAAGATTCTGCCAGAACGATGATTTTATCTTCCGCGCTAAAGGTTACGTTATAAGATTTTTTCGGGTTGACGACAACGCCGTAGTTTTGCGCCGCGTCGTTGACATACTTGAGCAGACGGTAGCCGATGGCTATTTCGCCGCGCCGTCGGGCCGCTTCCAGCACCGTGTAAAAATTAACTGCGGTGGCTGGCGCAACATAATCGGTGGCCGGTTTGAGATATAACTCCGAACCGGAAGCATCGAAAAGATCGGCAAAAACAGCCAGCAACTCTCTGTTTTCAGAGACCTGCGCCAGCATTAAACTGGTCAAACGGTCACTGACGATGAAATCGTCGGCCCGGGTCGCTTCGGCCAGGTCGCGGTTGCGGCTGTCAAGCATTTCGCTGACGATGGCGATTTGCCGCCCGCTACGGTCTTCGATGTCGCGCAAATGCAGCAGCGTCATCAGGGTGTGGGCGTCGGCTTCGGGGGCCGGCATCATGTCGGCATAACAGAGCAAAATAACATGGTGATAAGTCGGGATTTGCAGTCCGTCGAGAATTGAGCGGTCGGCTGTATCGCCCGGTTCATAAAAGACTTCCAAATGGCGCAAGCCCTCCGCTACTTGTTTGAGAGCGGCGACGGCAGCCGGATCAGAAGCTACGACAAACACCTGAGAACCCGTTGGAACGTAATTATCCAGTTCGCGGATAATGGTTGCGCCGCGCGTATTCCAGCCCAAAATCAGGGTGCGCTCAATTTGCGGCGGGGCTGGCGCGACGGGTATTTGCAACGCGGCCTCATCAATGGCCGACGCAGAAAACCCGGAGAGTTTTACGGTATCGTCATCAGCCGAGATAGCGATAATCTGGTCTTTCGGGCTAAGGCGCGTATCTAGCGGCGGACGCAAGACAACGAGGCCATCGGCGGTGCGTAAACCAATGACGCTCGAATCTTCGTAGGCAAACAGGGCTTCGCTGAAGGTTTTGCCGGCGAGTTGCGGCTCGTTTTGAAAATAGATGTCGTCGCCGCCGAAATCCAGCAACTCCTGATAGACCAAACTCAACCCCGATTGGCGGCAGGTTTGCACCGTCAGGCGCGAAAGCAAATCGCCCGACAGAATAAACTGCGCTTCATCGCGGCCCACGAGTTGCGCCACGTCTAAATTCTTGCGTTCGCGGATTTCCGCCACAATGTGATAGGACTCTTTCCGGCGATTGGGGCTGTTGGTCAGCGCCAGCACTGTCTTGATAACCTGCACATCGGGGTCGCTGGCTTCTTCGGGCGCGAGGACGATGATGGATTTCGCGGCTTGCGGATTGACAATATCTAAATCCGTCGCGTCCAGCGGGCTACCCGAACGGCAGATGATTCGCGTCTGGCCTGTATCGCCGGCTTTGGCGTGGATTTCGTCCTCCATTTCGACCTTATCTTTGTCGGCTAAAATGACGATGCGCGGTTTCTTTTGATTTTCCTGGGCAATCGCCAACTCTTTGAGAATAGTAAAGATATTGGCCGACCACCCGATTATTAAGGTGTGGCCTTCTTCGACCACAAAGGAGCGGCCCTTGCGTAGCTCTTCGAGCTTTACCGCCAGGCTGTTGCTGAGAATACCGATAAACGTGCTGACAATAAAAATACCGCCCAAAGTGATGAGCAGCATGAGGATACGGTAAGTCCAACCATTGTCGCCCGCAACGGTGCCAGCGTCCAGCGAGTGCATCAGGCTGCGCCACAAGGCTTCGGCAAAACCGACCTCTTCCGGTTGCCCGTCGGCATCTTCGCCAACAATGCCGACCACCGCCACAAGTATCGCGCCAAGCAGCACAATAACGCCGGAAATTAAGCCCAGCCAGCCAATTAACGCCAAAGGCCCGCGTGACATACTCCGGTCAAAAGCATAACGCAAGCGGTCTGCGAGTGTTATTTGTCGCATCATTACTCCTCAGAATTATTCGGTTTGCCGAAAGAAAAACGGAGTCAGTTTACAACAAAACGCGGCTAAATTCATCTGCCCAAAGCCTGGCGCAGCATCGCGTGAGTGGCGCGCACATCATCGGCGGCGCGATGTGTGCCGGCGGGCAAGCCGTAAGCGGCGCAGGCTTCGGCCAGCGAGAGGGATTTTTTCGCCCCCAATTTCTGTTTGACAAACTGCATGGCATCGCGCCAGGCCCATTCCGAAGTGGTTTGCTGGTAACGCGAACAGGTTGCGGCGAGGGCGCGGCGGTCAAAAGTAGCGTTGTAGGCGATGAGCAGACGGCCCGCGATGAGTTTTTCCAGTTCACGCCACACCTCTGACCAGGCGGGCGCACGGTCAAACTCGGCGCGGTCAAAACGATGATGCGCCGAAGGCTTGGGCAAAGGGTTGAACACGGGCTGCGCCAGCGTATC
>JAYVJN010000122.1:0-3975 GCA_043769325.1 Acidobacteriota bacterium | reverse complement strand
CTATCGTATGGGACATGGCACCATGCTTGATTCAATGATTCAAGACGGCCTCTGGTGCGCTTTCAAAGATTGGCATATGGGCAACACGGGCGAAGTCGTGGCGGAAAAATATAACATCAGCCGTGAAGACCAGGACGAGTTTGCTTATAATTCTCATCGAAAAGCTGCTGACGCTATTCAGTCGGGCCGCTTCAAAGACGAAATTCTTCCCGTTGAAATACCGCAAAAGAAGGGCGACCCCACAGTTTTCGCCGCCGATGAAACGGTTCGTTTCGACGCTTCGGTTGAATCTTTGGCAAAACTCCGGCCCGCCTTCAAAAAAGACGGCACGGTTACGGCGGGCAACGCGCCACCCGTTAACGACGGCGCGTCGGCGTTAGTCGTGACTTCGGTGGAACACGCCAAATCTTTAGGCGTCAAGCCTTTGGCGCGTATTGTGGCGCAATCCGTAGCTGGCACTGAACCGGAAATGCTGATGATGGCCCCGCAATACGCCATCGAAAAACTGCTCAAGAAAACCGGCTGGGCCGTCGGCGACGTGGATTTGTGGGAAATCAACGAAGCCTTTGCCGTGCAATTGGTCGCCGTCATGCGCGAGTTGGGGCTTGACCCCTCTAAAGTAAACGTCAACGGCGGCGCGGTGGCCTTAGGCCACGCCATCGGCTCTTCGGGTTCTCGCGTGCTGACCACTTTGCTGTACGAATTAAAACGGCGCAACGCCAAACGCGGCATCGCTTCTTTATGTTTGGGAGGCGGGAACGCTGTGGCATTAGCGGTTGAACGCCAATAGTTTGCAAATTGAGAAAACGCCACAAATGGTGTAAATTCATGCGATTCGTGGCGGTTATTTTTGTAAGGAAAGGGAATTAGTTTAGTGAGTGAAAATTTCGGCGTAATTGGGGCCGGCACAATGGGCAACGGCATCGCTCAAGTAGCGGCGCGGGCCGGCTTTCAGGTCACTATCCGTGATTTAAGCGAGGACTTTTTACAGCGCGGGTTAAAGGCCATAAACAAGAGTTTGCAACGAGATGTTGACAAAGAACGCTTAACGGCAGAAGAAAAACAAGCGATACTGAGCCGCATCACGACCACCACCGAATTAAGCGCGCTTAAAGACGCTTTTATCGTGGTCGAAGCCGTCACCGAAAACCTGGCTGTCAAGCGTGAAATCTTTAGCGCATTGGATGTAATAACCGCGCCCACAGCTATTTTAGCCTCCAACACTTCTTCGATTTCCATTACGAAATTAGGGGCCGCCACCAATCGTCCCGGGCAGGTTATCGGGATGCACTTTATGAACCCTGTGCCGGTTATGAAACTGGTGGAAGTCATACGCGGCATTGCCACTTCCGATGACACTTACAAGAAAGTCCATGAATTATCCGAAAGTCTGGGGAAAACCCCGCTTGATTGCCAAGACTACCCCGGGTTTGTCTCTAACCGTATCTTGATGCCAATGATAAACGAGGCCATCTTTGCGCTTTTTGAAGGCGTTGCGAATCGTGAAAGTATTGACGGCATAATGAAAATGGGGATGAACCACCCGATGGGGCCACTCACTTTAGCAGATTTTATTGGTTTAGACGTTTGCCTGGCAATCTTAAATGTTATGCACGAAGGACTCGGCGATTCTAAGTATAGACCCTGTCCGCTACTTAAACGCTATGTTGACGCCGGTTGGTTAGGGCGCAAAAGCGGACGCGGTTTTTATGAATATGACACCGCTTAACGCATCGCTTTAAGCATATTAAGCACCTGTTTTATGTCAAGCCTTTCTTATTTCTGTCAAAAATGTGGTCGCGGCAACGCTATTGGCCTGGAGCTGTGCGAAAGTTGCGGCACACGTTTGCTGTTGATTGTCGAACCGCCGTCAGCGCGTTACGAAATCAACTACGCCACTCCTTACGAAGAGCATCTATTGGAACGCATTTCGTTGCTGGAAACTTACCTTAACCGTATGACTGAACGGTTTGAGAAGATTCTTGACTTGATGATGCGCCAGGCCCAAACCGCTTATCTGGATCATACTTTGTTGGAATCTTTGATTGCCTTGCTGGACGGCTCCGGCGTAATCGAAAGCGGCGAAGTCGGCGCGTTGTGGCAAATGCGGCGCACCCTGGATTCATCTCGCCACGCCCGCAGTGAAAGGCAGTCACGTCTCAAAAAACACCTCCTCGCGCAACACAAAGACGGTGAAATAACACAATTTACGGCTCATATTGATGAAGGGTTAGAGCTTTTAGAAGCCCGCCAAAACAAACGCGGAATGGAGAAATTGGAAAGCGCGTTACTGTTGTCCCCTTCTAATGGCGCATTGCTTTTCTTGTTAGGGCAACACTTCTATTTTGCCGGCAAGCCAACCCTGGCCAGCGATTACCTGGCGCAAAGCCTTTTACACGACCCGCAAAATGGCCTGGCTTGCCTCTTATTAGGGTTGCTCTGCGGCGACAAGGGCGACGCCGGCCACGCCAAAACTTTACTGCAAATCGGGACGCAACTGCTCGGCGTAAATTTTCCCGCGCACTACGCTTTGGGGCGTTTACAGGCAGCCGAAGGCAATTGGGCAGAAGCTCTTTCCTCGTTTAAGAAAGCTTTAGCCGCCAAAAATCAGAGCGAAGAGGCCCAGTTTGCTGTCGGCTGCGCTTATTATGCGCTTAACCGCTTTAAGCTTGCTTTGCGCTTTATGCACAAGGTTGTTGAAGAGGATGAAAACTATGCTGAAGCCTGGTATCGTTTGGGTTTTACGGCTTGGCGTTTAGGCGATCAACGCGAGGCGCAGGAATGTTTTCTGGCAGCGCACGAAGCAGAAACAGATAACGTCGCCTATAAAAAAGCGACGCGGCTAAATATAGCAGAAGGTGAGGCTCCCCCGGATTCACCGCTTTTTGGCGTTACGCGCCGCACTAAAAAGCTCATCAGTGGCGGCGATAAGCGTCTGGCGGCCTATTTACGGAAAGAAGTTGAGAAATTATGTCTCCTTTTCCCGATACCGATGGATGATTTGCTGGCGGAACTACCCAAGACCACCGTTTAGGCGCGTAGTGGCGGGCTGGCGCGTTGACACAAACGCCAGAGCGGTTATAATTGTACTTTTGTCGTAAATCGCGTTAATAGCGATGCAGACGACAAAGTAAAGGGTATGCGTCTGGAACTGGAAAAATTGCCTGAAAGCGGCTTGTGGGAGTATCAATACGCCGCCGGCGACCTTGACTTAAATCAAGATAATGTAATAGTTTGCGGCGCAATTGAAATGTCCGGGCAAATATGGCGTAAAATTAACGAGACGCATCTGGCCGGTCAACTTACAGCGGCGGTTGAAGCCGAATGTGACCGTTGTTTAGAGCCGGTGCCGTTTACATTAAATCCAACTTTTAAGGGTATTTACGTTACTCTTGAGAAATACGCCGCCAGCCGTCAGGAAGATTTGAGTTTGGCGGACTTAGAATTTTTGGTTTATGACGGGGCCGCGATTGACCTTGATGAGTTGGCGCGTGGAGAGATTTTGCTGGCCTTGCCGGAACACATTTTATGCCGCGCTAATTGTCAGGGTTTGTGCCAGCAATGCGGCGCGAACCGCAATCAGACAACTTGCGCTTGCGCGGAAAAGTCAATTGACCCGCGCTGGGCGGCACTGAAACAGTTGACCGCCGAGAATTTAGAAAATTAGTTAAAATAAAGAGGTAATTACTATGCCAAACCCTAAACGACGCCACTCAAAGGCGCGCACACGCAAACGCCGCTCCCATGACGCGCTCAAAACGCCGCAGTTTATCCTTGATGAAAACGGCGGCGCGCGCCAGCCGCATCGCGTAGATTTGCAGACCGGGCTTTACAAAGGCCGCCAGATTTTGGAAGTCAAAGAAAAAGCGTAAATAGATGAGAGCAGCCATTTTAGGCACAGGCCACGCTTATCCCGAAGGCGTTTTAACCAATGCCGACCTGGAAAAGATGGTGGAAACCTCGGACGAATGGATT
>JAYVJN010000121.1:0-8550 GCA_043769325.1 Acidobacteriota bacterium | reverse complement strand
CGGAATGCCTCGCGTGCGAAGTCGAATGCTGGTTCCACGGCGCGGGCGGCGGCGGTTCGATGGCTTCGATGGACGCGGCTTTGCGGGCCGGTTTGCAGCCCGCCGATTATGTGGACACCAGCGGCAACCCGCCGGCCTCAAAGGTCTATCGGGCGGCGCGGATAATCCTGTCCATGCCCGGCATTCGCGGTTATTTCTTGTCCGGTTCAGGCGTCGCCAGTCAGGAGCAGTTCGGCCTGGCGCGGGCCATCGTGAAGGCTTTCCGCGAAGTGCGCCCGATAATTCCGGCGGTTCTACGGTTAGGCGGCAACGGCGAAGGTTTAGCCAACGACATTATTCACAACTATTTAGCCGACAGCCACGCGCCCGTCGAGGCTTACAAAAAGAACGACAGCGCGGACTTTTGCGCGAACCGTCTGCGGGAACTGATTGAAGGTAACAGGTCAGTACCCAGAGCGGTAGCGACGGGGTATGAGAACGGCAGAAGTGCCCCGCGCAGCAACCCGGGCGCTACCGCTTCCGGTACTGACCTGAACGCCCGCAACTTGTATTCATTTGAGATTCGCACGGGCCGCATCACTTTTGACCATGATTTATGCGCCAACTGCGCAACGAAAGAGTGCGTCAAGGTCTGCCCGCCGCAGATTTTGTCCGAAGAAAACGGCTTGCCCGTGCTAAACATTACCCGCGCCGAAGCCCAACGCGGCAAGTGTACGGAATGCCTCGCGTGCGAAGTCGAATGCTGGTTCCACGGCGCGGGCGGGGTCGTGATTGATTTACCAATAACGGGAATTGATGAATGATGAAAAACCGACAGATTCATCATTCATCATTTTGCATTCATCATTTAGCCAAATGGCGATACTGATTGACCAAAACAAGCGCGTCATTGTGCAAGGCATCACGGGCCGTGAGGGTTCGGCGCGGGCTGAGTTGATGCTGGATTACGGCACAAATATCGTGGGCGGTTGCACGCCTGGGCGCGGCGGTTTGGAAGTTCATGGCAAGCCGGTTTTTAATACCGTCAAAGAGGCGCAGGACGCGCTCGGCGCGGTGGATGTGAGCGTAATTTTCGTGCCGGCCCCGCGTGTCAAGGACGCGGCTTTGGAGGCTTTGGCAGCGGGCGTGCCGTTGCTGGCATTGATTGCGGATAGAGTGCCGCTTTACGATGTGCTTGAGATTGTTGAAGTTGCGGAAGAATGTGGGGCGCAGTTTGTGGGGCCGAATACGGTGGGCGTGATGAGTCCCGAAAAGGCCGTGCTGGGCATGATGGGCGGTTCGGCGGCGACGGCGCGTAGTTGGTTTCACAGCGGCCCCGTCGGGATAATTTCGCGGAGCGGCGGTTTGTCGGCCTCGACGGGCTACTACATCTGCCAAACCGGAATCGGAATTTCCACCATTGTTCACGTTGGCGGCGATGCGGTCATTGGCCTGACGATTCCCGATGTGGCCTTGCGTTTCCAAAACGACCCCGACACGGAAATCATTGTCGTCATTGGCGAAATCGGCGGCTCACAAGAAGAACGCCTGGCCGAATTGCTGGCAAACGGCAAAATCACCAAGCCCGTCGTGGCCTACGTCGGTGGTAAGTCGGCCCAAAGCGGCACGCGCTATTCCCACGCCGGGGCCATCATCGAAGGCGGGCGCGGCACTTACGAAGGCAAAGTCACGGCGTTGACCGCAGCCGGAGCGCATCACATTGAATTATTTGGAGATATACCTAAACTGGTAGAACAAATTTTTAACACGGAGACACGGAGACACAGGGACACAGAGAAAACAATTTAATTATCTTCCCCCGTGCCTCCGTGCCTTTGTGTCTCCGTGTTAAATTCTTATGCCCGAAGCAACCCGCAAAACTGCTATTTCTTGGAGCGACGATGGCGACATCCGTTATCGCGGCTATCGCGTGGACGAACTGATGGGCCGCGTGTCTCTTGGTGCGGGGATTTGGCTCATACTGCGTGGCGAACTGCCCGATGAACGCGAAGCCAAGCTCTTTGAAACCATACTTTTATCCGTCTTGGATCACGGCCCGACGCCGTTTTCTATTACTACTGCCGTCAGCGCGGCGGCGACGGGCGCACCCTTAAATGCGGCGGTAGCGGCGGGCGTCCTGGCCATCAACAAGTATCACGGCGGCGCGATTGAAGATTGCATGAACGCGCTGGAAGAAGCCCTTACGCTGCAACACAGCGAAGGCTTGGACGCTCTCGGCGCGGCGAAAAAGCTGGCGGCGGCTTACAAAGCGCGGCACGAACGCATCTCCGGCTTCGGCCATCGCCAACACGCCTCCGACCCGCGCACAGTGCGTTTGTTCGCGCTGACGCGGGAACTCGGCGTTAATGACACTTTTCTTACACAAGCCGAAGCGGTTGCGGCGGTGCTGTCGTCGTCCGGTAAGCATTTACCGATAAACGCCGACGGCGCGATTGCAGCGGTCTTGTGCGCGTTACGCTTTCCGCCCGCTATCGCCAATGGTATCTTTATGATAGCCCGCGTGCCGGGCCTTGTGGCGCACGTCGTCGAGGAACAGACGCGCAACAAACCCATGCGGACGGTGGACGCGAAAAACTACGAATACGACGGCCCGGCGGCGCGTAATCTGCCGGAGAATGACTGATGTTAGTGGCTAAACTATCATGCCGGAGGCTTGCAGCCGGCGACGATGAAGAGCAGTGGGATAAATTCGCCACGCTGTTGGGGGCCTTGCGGATGGGCGGCAATACGCTTGGGCGCGAGTGGGTAGTTAGCAAAACGGCGGCGGAGTTTTTCATTTTTACGAACCTGCCGGCTGCCGACGCTCTGCGAGAAGAAAACCTGACCAAATACGGTAAAGACGCGCTGACAAAACTTCGGACGGTTGGCTTGGGGAGCTTGGAATGCCACATTCAAGGCCCGCACCCAGACGAATTGGTTGCTTGCGAATGTTGGCAAAGGTCTTGCTTAATCCTCTGCACGGATTATTTGTCGTTGCGCCCCGCCGTGCGTTGCGGAGATTGCTTCGCGGGCATCCCGCTTTATCTTTTGCCGCGCTTGGTTTCCGGTGAGTATTACGAAATTATTTGCTGGGAAAGCGATTACCGCGCTTGCGACAATTTGCAGATGAACTGCCGCAGCGGTGAACGCTTCGGCACACGCCAGATGACGAGCCACGACAGTAAGTTATCGTTGCAAGGCCGCGCCGTTTGCGCCGAATTGGAGAGATTGACGGGCCTTCCCGTTTTTTACTACCTGTTCCGCTTTTATGGGCGGGGCCAGGCCAAAGAACGCGAAAGAAAATGCCCTGATTGTGGCGGCGATTGGCTTTTGCGAGAGAGATTACACGGGATGTTTGATTTCAGATGTGATTCATCACGATTACTTTCAAACCTAGCGGTGAGTTCAAGGTAAATTATGCCGGCAACAATAGAAATGACTCTAAAAGAAGAGATTAGCGGGGCGATGCCCGAATTTGACTTGATTCGTGACGCCACCTTACGCGCCAACGCCGTCAGCGTCTGGGAAGACGCCATCACGGAGGGCGGTTGGACGATGGAACAGATTCGCGCCATGCCGTTCAGCGTCCACGTTGAGAACTGCAACATCAGTTTTATCGAGCACGTCCGCACCTGTTGTAAGATGTGCGTGGCGGTGCATGACGTATTGAAAGCGGCCTACGGCGAGCGCACACAGCTAAACCTGGATTACTTAATCGCCGGCGCGTTGCTGGCGGATGTGGGCAAACTCATCGAATACGAGTCGAAAGACGGCGTTATCACCAAAGCGGGGCGCGGCCAACACCTGCGCCATCCGTTCACGGGCGTCGCCATGAGCCACGCGCGGGGCATCCCGCCCGAAGTGCAACACATCATCGCCACCCACTCCAAAGAAGGCGACATTATGATTCGCTCCAATGAATCCGTGATTTTCCACCACGCCGATTTTATTGACTTCGATTTGGTGAGCAAGAAAAGACCATTCTGAATTTGCGATTTTAGATTTACGATTTACGATTGGACAATGCAAAGTCGGCGCAGCCGTCAAAATCCAATCTAAAATCTAAAATCTAAAATCTAAAATTATATGACTATTTCGCAACAATGGGCTGATTACGCCCTTGACCTTAAATTTTCAGACCTGACGCCCGCCGCCATTGACGCGGCTAAACTGTTTTTGACAGATGGTTTAGCGTGCGCGTTGGGCGGTTCGCAGACCGAAGATTTCCACGCCCTGAGCCAGACTTTCCGCGAGTTGGGCGGGACGCCGGAATGCAGCGTGGTTGGTTCAAGTTTACGCACTAATGTCCGTAATGCCTCGTTTATCAACGCTTTGGCGATGCGGGCGCAGGATTATAACGACGTTTACTGGAAACAAGACCCGTCGCATCCGGGCGATTTACTGCCGGCGGCCTTGTGCGTGGGCGAACGCGAACGCAAGAGCGGCGCGGAAGTCATCGTCGCCATCGTGATTGCTTACGAACTGGAAATGCGACTCTGCGAAGCCGCGTTTCCCGGCATCCGCGAACTTGGCTGGCATCACGCGAGTCTGACGCAGTTCGCTGCGCCTGTCGTGGCGGGTAGGTTGTTGGGTTTGAACCGCGAACAGATGGTCAACGCCATCGGAATTTCCGGTTCTCACAACCACACTCTGGGCGCGGTGACGGCGGGCCAACTAACCATGATGAAGAACACGGTTGACCCGATGGCAACCGAAAGCGGTGTGATGGCTGCGCTCATGGCGAAACACGGCTATTCAGGCCCGACGCAAATTTTCGAGGGCCGCGAAGGTCTGTTTGACGCTTTGGGCGATGAATGGAAGCCCGAAGTTTTGACCGACGATTTAGGCCAAACTTTCAGGATAATTGATTGCAGCATCAAGCCTTATCCTTCGGAAGCTCTGACCCATGCCCCGATTAGCGCGGTGCTGGATTTAGTTTTGGAACACGATTTACGCCCCGACGACATCGCCGAAATTAACATCTGGACTCTGCGCCGCGCCGCCGAAATTTTGGCCGACCCTGCAAAGTACATTATCAATTCCCGCGAAACTGCCGACCACAGTTTGCCCTACTGCATCGGCGCGGCGGTGGTGGATAGAGAGTTGACGCCGCGCCAGTTTCAGAAAGATAAACTGACTGATGCGTTGATTTTACGCACGCTCAACAAGGTCAAGGCGCATCTTGAACCATCGTTTGAGTTGCGTTTCCCCGCCGAACAACCCTGCCGCGTGGAAATCAAAATGCGCGACGGACGCGCCTTCCATCGTGAACGCGCTTATCCCAAAGGCGACCCGCGCGACCCGCTTTCAGTGGAAGAAGTGCGCGGCAAGTTTCGCGCTTTGGCCGACGGCGTTATTAGCGCAGAACAAGCCAGCCAAACTTTTGCGTTGATTGATAATCTGGAGAATCTGGCCGACATCGGCGAGTTGATGCGCGGCTTGGCAACCGCCGACTACAAAATTGCCGTCTAAGCCAGTGACTCCTCCTCCAAAGGAGCTGAAAAGCTAGGAAGGATAACCCCCGGTTGCCCTTCCTAGCTTTTTGGTGCCCCCCCCCTGGTTTCCGGCTTTTCACTGAGCTTTCTCCCAAACTAATTGCCACAAAAATTGTTCGGGTTCGATTTGTCTGATTTGTCTTACCCGTCGCAACGCCTCACCATATAATGCCTTTTGCTCCTCAGAAGAACTAACCGCCTCTAAACGCTGGTCTAACTCTGCGGCACTGAGCTTTTCCAATAACGCTTCAGGCTTAAAGTTTACGCTCTCGCCCGCAAAATGGAGCGCGAGACCTTCGTTGAGCCAACGCGGAACGGGCGCAGTTTTGAGGGATTCTATAACGGCGTGGGCGTATTCGTGGCGCAAGGTGGTTTCGAGTATTCCGCGCTGGCGTAAAGTCAGTAAGGGTTGGAGTTCGATGATTGCGCCCCGCGTGTTGCCGCCGGCCCAGGCGGGCTGTCCGGTGGCAGAGGTGAAATCGCCCGTCGTGTTATAAAAAATGACTTCGACACGCGGGACGGCTTCCAGTTGCGCGGCGTCGCCCAGTCGTTGCGCCAAATCCGCCCGCGCTTTGCCTAACACGCGCAAGGCTTGTTCCGCGTCTTCACGGGCGAGTTGCGGCGGGAAACTGACGCGAAAGTGTTCATCGGCGAGTGCGCGAAACGAAGGCGGGACACGCGATGAACTTGGATTATTCGGACGTTTGGCAGGTTGGTTAGAGACGGTTTCCTCCGCCGCGTCGCGGAATAAAAACAGCAACGGCACAGCCAGGCAAAGCAATGCGGCCAGAAGTATCACCGCGCGCCAAAGTTTGCTTGAAGTGATTTGCATTTGAAGCCTCTAACACGCTTACTAACGTGCGCGTTTCTGCCTGTGACGCGCCGCCCAAAGGCAGAAACGCGCACGTTAGTAAGCGTGTCTTTGCCACAGCCTACCGCCGACTGATAACTGCACCCGAATAATAACGCGCCAGAATTTGCCGGTAAGAAGCCCCGCGTGTGGCCCGCGTGTGTGCGCCCTCTTGACACAAACCCAGACCATGACCAAATCCGCGCCCGTGAAAGACGAAAGCCGCGCCCTGTTTTTCCACCGTGAAGCGCGAACTCTTCAAGTAGTTCCAACCCAACGCCCGCCCGACGATGATTTTGAACTCCCAACCGCTTATCCGGCGCGTGTTATTTCCAATCAATTCAACGGTTTCAGCGCGGCCTGTCGCGTCTGGGTTTATCTTGATTTCGCGCAGTTCCCCGCCCATGTCGGTGCGTTGGTCTTGGCGCAAGGCGGCGGCTAACTTGTCGGCGGCGATGGTGTCCGTCCAATGCGCGTGGGCTTCGCCGTCGCAAGCCTCATCGCGCGCGCCGCGCAGATAGCTTTGCGGTTTCGCGCCCCAAAGCGTGTTGACATCCGCCGTCCAACCGCCGCAGGACGCGCTGTAATAGGCTTCGATTACACGCCCGTTTTTATCCGTCAAAACCTGTCCGCGAGTGGCTTGCAGGGCGCGGCGGATACGCTCTGGCGCAGCCGTAACTTGTGGCGCAACATAGCGTTGGCAATGCGTCAGAGTACAAAAATCGTAGCCCTCGCGCCCGTGCCGGCGCAGGTGGCGCAGCGCGTAAGTGCGGGCTGCCACCGCCGTCGCTTTCAGGGCTTCCGGTTCGCTTTCCCAACTCGCCTCGGCGTTGACCACGCCCAAAACGTAATCTTCCAGAGGCAATATGCGCGTCTCGCGGCCTACTCGAACACGAACCTCGGATTGCAGAAACGAGTTTATTTTAGAAAATCGCGCCAGGCCAAGAAGCGGGGGCAAGCCACCCTTCCCGACCTGCCAGGTTGCTGTGGATTTGTGGTTTAGATGGTATTGCGCGGTTGGTAACAGTTCATTGCCGGCCTTGCGCGATAAGTTGTGATGCGTAAATGTTTGCCCTTGCCAGGCGGCGAAAATGGGTTCGGCGAGGGCCGCGCCGTCCGCGCCTTTGCCGTCTTTGAGATAGACCAGAACGGCTAGTTTTACGTCCGCCGGCGCGGGTTGTTCTGGCCCTTCCGACGCCAGGCCGACGAACCAACCTTGCGTGCCTCCTGTGCCGTTGAGCATCGTGCCGGTTTTACCGAAAATATAGCAGGGTAACGATTTAAGCCCCGAATTATGCGCTGTGCCGTAAACCACTGCGCCGCGCATTCCGTCCAGCAAAATCTGCCGTTGCTCACCCGTCAAGGCAATGTTGGAGCGTAAACGCGACGTTGCGCCAATGTTGAACAGCCGCCCGCCGTTGGCAAGCGCGGCGTAGGCGGCGACGAGTTGCGCGGGCCGGACGCGGATGTCGTGGCTATCGCCAATGGCATATTGTGGACGCCAATCGCGGCCCGGCAGATGTTCAGCCAGCCCGAAAGCTGACAATCCAGCGCGAAATTGTTGCGCCGTCATACGCTCGCCCAACTTGCCTAAGTAAAAATTGCACGAATGCGCCAGTCCTTCGCGCAAATCAAACGCTGGCAAATTCGGCGGATGCACGCACGAGGCGCGGTAGCCGTTGCGTTCGTAAGGCGAACCGCAACGCATCCTCGAACCACCTTTGATAAGCCCGGCCCGCAACGCCGCCAACGCCACAAACGGCTTGACCGTCGAACCCGGCGGGAGCGTCTGCTCAAGCGACACGCCGGAATTGATAGACGCCAAGACCCGTCCGCTTTGCGCGTCCATGACGATGATTGCGCCGGCGCGTTGGCCCAGCGCGTTGACCGCCGTTTTTTGGAGAACAGCGTCGGTCTGCGCGTGGGCCACAACAGACAGCGACATCAGCCAGATAAACAAGCTAAAAATGTGTAGGGCCGGTGTTCTTTTTTGAAGGTTGTGCATTTCAAAAAGCGGGCGCAAGCGACCCTTCCTGACCTGCCAGGTTGGTTAGGGGGCCTGGTTTACCCAGAGCCGTCTCTCTCAAAGCAAGGCGCGACACCAGCGACCTGGCAGGTCGGGAAGGGTCGCTTGCGCCCGCCTCTCAACAAGGGGCGGTCTCAAGCTTGACAGGTCTTGCGAAGCGTCACAACCGTCGCCAGCCACGCGAATAACCCCACCACCAA
>JAYVJN010000120.1:0-4230 GCA_043769325.1 Acidobacteriota bacterium | reverse complement strand
GTTGAGGAAGCGAACACCGCCGTCGCTGTGACGCAACAGGAAGTAGCCGCCGCCGAACAACAGGCCAAACTCAGCGGCGAACAAATACGCGCCACCCAGACCGCGCAAACCCAGTTCCGCGATTTTCAACCCGTCAACGCGAAACGCTCTTTCCCGCTCATCGCGCCCGTGACCGGACTGATTAGCGAAGTCAAAGCCACCAGCGGGCAACAAGTTGAGGCCGGCGCGCCCATCCTGAGCATCGTCAATCTGACGACGGTTTACTTGTCGGCCAACGTCTTCGAGAAAGATTTGCCCGTTGTGCGCGACGCGGCCCGCGCCACTTACACGGCGGCGGGAATCCCCGGCGAGGTTTATCGCATCGGCACGGATACTGACGGGCGTTTGGTTTCTATCGGACAAACGGTGAACCCCGCAACACGCGCCGTGCCAGTGCTTTATGAGGTGAAAAACCCGCTCAACCGCTTGCGCGACGGGATGTTTGTGGAAATCACGATTGACCGGACGGGCGCACGCAAAGTCTTGAGCGTGCCAAAGAATGCGGTGGTGACGGAACAAGGGCAGACCTTCGTGTTTGTCTTTCTGGGCGGCGAAACCTTCGCCAAACGCGCCGTCGTCTTAGGCGCGGAGGGACAAGATTTCTACGAGGTAAAATCGGGCGTAAAGGATAGCGAGCGCGTCGTTGTCGAAGGCGTCTATCAGCTTCGCACAACGCAACCGAGCTAAAGGATGAAGGATAAAGGATAAAGGATGAGGGATGAATAAGAGGGTTTGAGTGCGCGGAGTGTTACCCCCTTACTCCCTTACTACTTTTGAGGAGAACATAATGCGAAATAATTGGATTAACTTGTTATTAATGAGCGGTTTATTGACGCTGGCGGCGTGTGGTTCCGCGCCGGTGACACAGCCGGCGGCTAATGCTAACGCCGCGCAGAGCGGTCACGATATGAGCAAGATGGACACGAAAACCGGGGCCGCTTATCGCGCCGAGTTCAAGACTGAGCCGGCGACGGTGACGGCGGGCCAGGCGGCGACGCTCGTTTTTACCATCAAGGATAAGGCCGGCGCGACGGTCAAAGACGTGAAAATCGTGCATGAAAAGCCGATGCACCTGCTCGTTGTGTCACAGGATTTGGCGCAGTTCGGGCACATCCACCCCGAGCCGCAAAGCGACGGGACTTTCAAAGTTCCTTACACTTTCACCAACGGCGGCGATTATCGGTTGTACGCCGATTTCACGCCGCAGGACGCCGCGCAGGTCGTGGAAAGGGTTGACCTCAAGGTTGACGGCGCGGCGGCGGCCCCCGTGCCTCTGGTGGCGGATACGAGTTTGACCAAAGATGTGGACGGCTTGCGCGTGACCATGAAACCGAGCGCGCCGCTCATCGCGGGCCAGGAGTTAATGCTCAATTTCCAAATGGCCGACGCCAAAACCGGCCAACCGGCGACGGATATGCAGAACTATCTGGGCGAACTCGCGCATTTTGTCATCATCAGCCAAGACCTGGTGGATTTCGTCCACGCCCACCCGATGAAAGCGGGCGAGATGAAAGAAGGCGACCACGACAAGACGCCGCACAGCCACGACGACAAAAAAATGGGTGACATGAAAGGCATGAAAAGCGCGTCGGAAGTGGCGGCACACACGGCTTTTCCGCGCGCCGGACTCTACAAAATCTGGGCGCAGTTTCAGCGCAACGGCAAAGTTATCGCCGTGCCGTTTGTCGTGCAGGTCGCGGAAAATAAGACCGCCGCCGCGCCGGACACTGCCGCCCCCGCCGACGCGATAAAAGTCACGGTCAGCAAGGACGGTTACACGCCGGCGCAGATTAACGCCAAAAAAGGCCAGCCCGTAAAAATCGCCTTCTACCGCGCCGACGCGGAAAATTGCGGCGGCGAAGTCATCTTTCCCAAACTTGGCATCCGCGAGAAATTGCCCGTCGGCAAAACCGTCGTCGTGACTGTGACGCCAAAAGAAACGGGCGAGTTTGCCTTTGCTTGCGGGATGGATATGTTGAAAGGAAAGCTCATAGTCAGTGAGTAAAGGACAATTCAAATTCAGGAGAAAAACAAAATGAACACTAGAAAAACTATTATCAGCGCCATGCTTCTGTTGGCGGTTGCTGTTTCGGCAACCGCATTTACGCTTTCAAAAGTGAGAGCGCACGGCTCAACCGTCAAAGTAACGGTCAGTAAAAATGGCTACAGCCCGTCCACCATTGACGTTGAAAAAGGCCACAAGGTGCGCCTGGAATTCACCCGCACGGACGCCAAGAACTGCGGCGGTGAAGTTGTGTTTCCCTCGCTCAATATTCGCAAGAAATTGCCCATCGGGAAAAAAGTAGTGGTTGAATTCACACCCGACAAAACGGGCGACATCGCCTTCACCTGCGGTATGGGCATGATGAAAGGCAAAATTGTCGTTGCCGAAAACTAAGCCGGAAATAGTCGAACGCATCGGGAAAACAAATGCTTAACGCCGCCATTAAATGGTCGTTGCACAATCGTTTGCTCGTCGTGGCGGGCGCGGCATTGCTGTTGGTGTGGGGCGCTTACGTTGCGCTCAACCTGCCGGTTGACGTTTTCCCCGACTTGAACAAGCCCACCGTGACCATTTTGACCGAAGCGGGCGGACTCGCGCCGGAAGAGGTTGAGACACTCGTTTCCTTTCCCATTGAAACCTTGATGAACGGCGCGCCGGGTGTTTCGCGGGTGCGTTCGCAATCCGGTATCGGGCTGTCCATCGTCTATGTCGAGTTCGATTGGGGCACGGATATTTACCGCAATCGCCAACTCGTCGCGGAAAAACTGAGCCTGGCGCGGGAACAATTGCCCGCCGGCGTGTCGCCTTCGATGGGGCCGATTTCGTCCATCATGGGCGAAATCATGCTGGTTTCGGTGCGCTCGAAAGACGGCGCGACCAATCCTTTGGACGTGCGCACGCTGGCGGATTGGACGATTCGCCCGCGCTTGCTGACCATTCCGGGCGTGGCCCAAGTCATCAGCATCGGCGGCGGCGTCAAGCAGTATCAGGCGTTGGTTTCGCCGGCCAAACTCAAGCAATTCGGCATCACCATTGAAGACGTTGCCACCGCGCTGGAGAAATCGAACGTCAACACGACGGGCGGGTTTGTGGACGCAAACAGCCAGGAATACCTGGTGCGAAATCTGGCGCGGTTCTATTCGCTCGACGAATTGAAAAACACCGTCGTCGCCTATCGCAACAACACGCCCATCAAATTAGGCGACGTGGCGGCGGTGGAATTCGGCCCCAAAATCAAACGCGGCGATGGCGGCACGATGGCGCAACCCGCCGTCATTATGTCGGTGCAAAAACAACCGGGCGCGGATACGATTACACTTACCGCCAAAGTGGACGAAGCCCTCAAGGAATTGCAAGGCACTCTGCCGCCGGATGTGGAGATAAACGCCAAGCTCTTTCGCCAAGCCAGCTTTATCACCAGCGCGGTGGACAACGTGAAAGAGGCCCTGCGCGACGGCGCGATTTTGGTCACGATTGTGCTCTTTCTGTTCTTGCTCAACTTTCGCACGACGGCTATTACTTTGACGGCGATTCCGCTGTCGTTCGCCGTAACCTTCCTGATTTTCAAGGCGTTCGGCGTCACCATCAACACGATGACGCTGGGCGGTCTGGCCGTCGCCATCGGCGAATTGGTGGACGACGCCATCGTTGACATCGAAAATATCTACCGCCGTCTGCGCGAAAATCGCGCCCTGGCCGAACCGCAACCCGCGCTGGAAGTCATCTATCACGCCTCGCTGGAAATCCGTTCGAGCATTGTTTACGCGACGTTTATCGTGGCTTTGGTCTTTATACCGCTCTTTGCGCTGTCGGGCATTGAAGGCAGATTATTGGCCCCGTTGGGCTTGGCTTACATCACTTCGCTGGTTGCCTCGCTCATCGTCAGCCTGACCGTGACGCCCGTGTTGGCGTCGTACCTGCTGCCACAGATGTTCAAAGTTCAAAGTTCAAAGTTCAAAGTTCAAAGTTCAAAGTTCAAAGTTCAAAGTTCAAAGTCAGAGGCTGAAGAAAGCTTCTTTGTGCGCTTTTTGAAAAAATGGGACGAGAAGTTATTGCGCCGCACGCTGCGCCATCCTTGGGCCGTAATAGGCGGGGCGGCGTTGTTGTTTCTGCTGGCGATTTCGACCTTGCCTTTCGTCGGCACGGCTTTCTTGCCGGACTTCAACGAAGGGACTTTGACCATCAAC
>JAYVJN010000119.1:0-4786 GCA_043769325.1 Acidobacteriota bacterium | reverse complement strand
GTCAACGCCGTCTCGAAATCGGGCGGCAACGAATTTCACGGCAGCGTTTACGGCTTTTTTAATAGCAGCCAACTCAACGCCCGCAATTTTTTTGACACGCCTGGCGAAAACCGCCGCTTCAATGTCACTTCGGCCACCGGCCAGACCGCGCTAAATTGTGGCGTTACGTTGGTTATTACTTGCGCGGCGAACGCGCCGCCGATTACCGCGCAGTTTGCCAGTGGCGGGGAAGATTCGTTTACCTTTGGGCAAGGCGGCTTTACGCTCGGCGGCCCGGTGGCCCGCCGCCGCACCTTTTTCTTCGTCTCCGGCGAAGGCCAACTCCTTAACGCCGCGCAGGAAAAGAGTTTCGCCGTGCCAACGATTGAACAGCGCGGCGTCTTCGGCTCGGGGGCCAGCGGGCTGTCGCGTAACCCTCTTGACCTAAAGGAGACGATTGACGCCTATCCAACCAACATTTTCGGCGACACGATTTTCAGCCTCTTTCCCTTTGCCAATAACCCCAATGGCGTTTACGGCGCGAATACTTTCACCCAAACCCTGCCGGCCAGCGCGCGCGGCCAGGTCTATTCCGGCAAACTTGACCACAATTTCACTTGGCGCGGGCGCGAACAATCTGCCGTCGCGCGTTACAATTTCACCAATGACGAGCGGGATATTCCGTCTGTCGGCGACGCCATTTTCGCCGGTTTACGCGCCCGCGTGCGGACACAGAACCTTTCGCTTTTCCTAAACAGCCAATTGAGTAACCCGGAAGCGCGGCGACAAGTACAAAATCAAGCGCGGCTTTCATATGGGCGCACGCGGCTCAACTTCCGCGAACTGCGCGACACGTCTTTTCTCTTGTCCAACACGGATTTACCCAACGAACCTTTTTTGCTGAACACGCCGGTTTTCCTGAACTCCACGACGCCTAGCTCGCAACCCTTTGGCCGCAACATCTTTTACAATCGCCCGCGCAGTCTGCGTAACCCGCAACGCTTCGCCACCACCGAAGAAATACTCGGCCCGGTAGGACAGGTTAATATCGCCGGTTTTAGTCCGATTGGAGTTGACGTTTTCAACTTTCCCCAAAACCGCGTCAACAATACCTACCAACTCGCAGACAATCTTTCCTTGCGCGTCGGCGCACACGCTTTCACCTTCGGGGCCGACACGCGGCGCAGCGAATTGAACAGCTTTCTGCCGCGTAACTCGCGTCCGCTCATTACCTTCAACGGCGCGCCACAATTGGAAGTAGTTGGCGCGGATGTGCGCCTGACCAATCGCCTTATCCGTCCCGAAACCTTTGCGGCTGTTGGGGCCGCCAGCGGTTTCTCGCAAACCCTGGCCGCCGGCGGCGAATCTGCTATCGGGCTGCGCTATTATCAATGGAATTTTTTCGCCCAAGACGAATGGCGCATACGTTCCGGTTTGTCTCTTTCCTTTGGTCTGCGTTATGAATACAATACGCCGCCAAGTGAGGCAAATGACCGTATTGAAAACACTTTTAACGACCCAAACCTCAGTGTTGTGCCTGGTTTGCGCCGTTTTCTGGCGGGCCGTGAGCGGATTTTCGCGCCCGATAAAAACAATTTCGCGCCACGCCTGGGCTTGGCCTTTTCGCCCAACTTGTTTGGTCGTGACCGCGCCAGCGTCATTCGCGTGGGCTATGGTTTATTTTACGACCAAATTCTCGGCGCAGTGGTCAGCCAGTCGCGCAATGTCTATCCAACTTACCTGACGCTGGATTTAGCGGGCGGCTTTAGTAATCTTTTATTTGTGCCAGGCAACGCCTCAAATGGTTCTGCTTGCACAAGTTCACTTAGTTGCCCGTTTGAATTGATCAACCCGCAGATTGCCACGCTTTTTGGTCTGCGCCTTGTGCTGCCAGGCACGCTTAACACGCTCAACCCTTTGCTAACGCCGGCGCAAATCCGCGACATCGGCGATTTGGTCAGCGGCGGCTCCGTGCCGGCGCAGAGTGGTTTCGGCGCAACCTTGCCCGCGCCACATCTGCCGACGCCAACAGCGCAGCACTATTCTTTTACTTTCGAGCAACAAGTGACGCGCAACATCGCTTTTTCAATTGCTTATGTCGGCACGCAAGGTCGTCACCTATTACGTTTTACCACACCAAATTTGGGGGGTAATGCACTCATCGCACCAGGTGCCATTAGCATAGGGCGCGGAACAACAATAGAAGAGCAAGGGCCATTTTTGCGTCAACCGTTTTTCTACGGTTTGACTCTGCCTCCGGGCTTTATTAACGCGCGTGGCGATGACATCGAAAGTTTCCGGCCTGTTTCCGATGTGGGCGCAATTAACCAATTTGAGACGACGGCCAATTCGCGTTATAACTCGCTGCAAAGTCAGTTACGCTTTCGCACTAGCTATCTCAATGGAAACTTGGCATACACTTATGGGCAGGTAGTGGACGATGTTTCCGATATTTTCAACTTGGCCGGCGCATCAGCTTTACCACAAAACAGCTTCAATCTACGCAACGAACGTGGCCCAGCTAATTTTGATACGCGGCATCGTTTCACATACTACTTTGTTTACGATTTGCCAAGTTGGAGTGGATACTCTAAATTAGTGAGAAAGTTGTTTAGCAATTTACAGATGACTGGAACAGGGCAGTTACAAACAGGATTGCCGTTCACTGTCAATAGTATCTTCGACGTTAATTTAGATGGTAATCTAACGGACAGATTAAATATCACCGATGGCCTTATATCATCAAGCGATGGACGCCAACCTTTGCGCCTAAGTACAACCGATTTACAAAGCCTATTAGCCTCTGTTGGGCGGGATGGTAAAATAGGTCGCAATGCATTCCGCGCCGGACGGACATTTGCCACTGACCTGGCTTTGTCAAAAACCTGGCAGTTTCATTCTGGTCAGCGATTTGTTTTCAGGTTAGAAATTTTCAACTTGACGAACCGCGCTAATTTTGGAATTCCAATACGTTACTTAGAGGCACCAGGTTTTGGCAAAGCAGTAAACACTCTAACAGCGGCCCGTCATGTGCAGTTTGCTCTACGGTATAGTTTTTAGCCATCTAGCCCACTGCCTGGTTTGTAACTGAGTCAATAATGCGAAGAAAATCCGTTATCGCGTGAAATTTCTCTCCATTTTCTGACACTCATACATAGAAGCTGATTTTAAGCTGCGGTGCTTTGTGTGCAGATTTTTGCCGCCGAGTCACCTTTTGACCAAATTTACCGCTAAAATGAGGATATTCGCATGAAAAAATTGGCACTTTCTTTTGCCTTTGTTGTGTTCTTTGTTGGTTTTACGGCTCGTGTAATCTCTGCTCAAAACCAGAGATATGAAACTCCGGCCTTGTATATTTGGGATGCTTATGAAAGATTCCTGGGGCGGTACGGTTCAATTGAGGCTGGTTCCACTTATTGGATGGGCCAGTACAGTAATCTGTTGAACAACTGTAACCCACAAGACATCATCTGCCAAGACAATGCAAGAGCCAATATTGCCCAGGCTTTTATAGAAAGCCTGGAATTTGCTAACCGAAGCGGGTTAAATGTTTGGAACAATGCGGAGCTTCTTTTGGTCTGTTACAGATACTTGTTCGGACGTGAGCCAGACCCGGATGGATATGCGTTTTGGCTCTCTGCGTTAAATAGTACCAACGATAGAGCAGGACTCATTCGAGTATTTGTGCAGGATCCTGAGTTCAAGCAACTATGGCAGTCCTCGGCTACCACTCCACCACTTAGAGTCTATTTTACTATCTCAGGAGTTCCCGTCGTAGATGTTACTATCCCTTATGACCCGATTCAACATCGCTATATTAGGAATAGGTTCTTTACTCCGGCTAGGCAACTTCTAATTGAGAGTAGTCCAGACGTAACATTTAATAATCCAACGCTTATTGCTACGGTTGACTTTGGGCTACGAGAAACACGACCAATCCAAACAGAATTAGCGATAGGGCGAAATGGGCAAACACAAGCGGGGGGTTGGATTAATATCTATCCGTTCTCTCCTACGCTACAAAACAACACTGCATGGGATTTTGGCTGGAGAGCCTATGGCTGGCAGCCTGGTACTCCCTCTATAAATCTAGGTATGTGTACCACTACTAGAGACACTCTTAGTGGTGAATGGCTATTCATCAGCCCAAGAGCCCCGTGTTGGTGAGCGACAGTCACGACCAGTTCAATTTCACGCAGACGGGCTTGCCCTTCACTGTCAACAGCATCTTTGACGTAAATTTGGACGGTAATCTGACCGATAGGCTTAATAACATCAACGGCTTAACCGTCACCGGCGAGGGCCGTCAACCCTTGCGCCTGGCCACCGCCAACACGCAAAGCCTGATTGCCTCCGTCGGGCGCGACGGGCAGGTCGGACGCAACAGTTTCCGCGCCGGCGGCCTGTTTACGGCAGACGTGGCGGTTTTGAAGAAATGGACTTTCGCCAGGCAGCAAAATCTGGCCCTGCGTCTGGAGGTTTTCAACCTCACCAACCGCGCCAACTTCGGCATCCCGGCCCGTTTTCTCGAAGCCCCCGGTTTCGGACGCGCCATCAATACCATCACTCCGGCGCGGCGGGTGCAGGTCTCGCTCAAGTATCTATTTTGAATAACACTAATCTCAGCTAATGAGTTGCGCCGTTTTACCGCCGTCTTGACAATTCCGCGCCGCCTAAGCACAATGAAGTTTGCTTCCTTCAGAACTTGGGCGGCGTTATCAACCGCTAACTCTTAAATTAAAGAAAGTAGTTAAGTTAAATGCCTCCTGGTGTGTCCCTGGTGCAAGAGACTTGGTTGCCGGAATTG
>JAYVJN010000118.1:0-3329 GCA_043769325.1 Acidobacteriota bacterium | reverse complement strand
CAAGACAATCGGATTCGCCCCAAACGTATTGGTTTCAACTACATCACATCCGACGGCGAGAAAATCCTGGTGTACTTTCTCGACCATATCGGGCCGCGTGTAGAGCATATTTTCGGTGCAGTTTTCAAACTCCAAACCGCCCCAATCCTCAATCGTCGGGTCTTGCGCGTGGATATTCGTGCCCATCGCGCCGTCGAAAATGATGATGCGTTCTTTTAATGTTTCGAGAAAATTACTCATTTTGTTTAATTCATAACTTATGTTACGCGGAAACCACTATTCTTAGCCGTCGAAGATGGCGGCAGCATAAAGCCCCGTGCGTCAGCGCGGGGTAGCCGCCGCAAGAGCCGCCTAGCCCGCGAAAGCGGGCGACATCCCTGCAATATCCAACGGCTGTCGCTATCTTCGATAGCTTTGACGCTGGTTTGCTACCTTTCCCCCGCGCTCACGCACGGGGCTTTATGCTGCCGCCCGTAGTCACGGGCTGAAAACCAGAATCGCGTAACGTGAGTTCATAACAAATCACTATTGAGAGGTTGCATGAGTTCTGAGCCAGGCCAACAGTTCTGCTTTTGTTTGGAAAAAGAGCATGGCGCGGCCCAGTTCTTCCACTTGCGGCAAAGCCAAACGTCCCAACTGTTTGCGCGTGGCAGCGGAAAGGTTGCCAAACTTGTAGGTCAGTTGGGAAATCAGCAATTGGCGTTCGCCGAGCAAAGCGCCTTCTTGCAAACCTTCGGCCCGACCTTCGTGCCGGCCTTTTTGCCAGCCTTGCCGTGCTATGTCTTGATAAATGACTGATTCTTCGAGCATATCGCCTCCTTGCAGCAATCGGTAAATATCCATCGCCTTAAAGCGCAAACCGACCAGGGTGCGCGCCAGGTTCATCTGTTCGCGGCGTTCGGGCGTTTCCGCCAGACGGTTGATGCGTTTGGCTACCGTTTCTAAAAGCCGCTCGTTATTATCTTCGGTGCGGCACAAGACCGCCAGCGACAAGAGGCCGTCGTGGGCCAGCAATTCGCGGGCGTCGCGCTCCCACAATTTTACCACTTGATAACGAAAACTCAGCGTCGGGCTTTCGTAACCGGCGGGAATGGCCTCGCCGATGTCGTGCAAGACGACCAGGGCTTGGCGTATCCGCGCCGCCGGAAAGACGCGCCGGAAGCCTACATAATAGTCCAACATACGCCAATCAAGCGGCGCATGGCTGCGGGCGGTGGTCTGAAATTCGACGTGAAAAAGTTCGTTGGTGCTTTGCAGCAAAATCGCGCTGTCGGCGCGGGCCGGCGCGCGGCTGAGTTCCGCTTTGACCAACGCCACCGGCACGCCGCGCACGCCGAACAACCACCGCACAAGCTGTTCCGGGTAACGCTCGGCTAAAAACTTACAAGGGTTATCGCCGCCGCCGGTAGTTACTTTTTCCGGCGCAACGATGGGAGTTTCCGCTTTTGGCATACATAAACCAAGCCCCGCGTCGCTGAACAACGCGGGGCTTTTCGGTATAGTTCTGAACTCATGTCCAGCTAAAGTCTCGCCGTGCTGTTTAGCGGTTATTTAACGTGGCCGCAAGTCGCTTTAACTTACCACATTGGCCTGACTTGGTTATTGAACCATTGCGCGCGCGCGGTGTCAAGGAAACGCGCTTGTCAAGCCGCCCGGCGTTGGCGAAACTGTGGCAGAAGTTTTTCCACTAATTCGCCGGCAATCGGTTTCGAGAAGTAATAACCTTGTCCGTATTGGCACTGTAAACCTTTCAGAAGCGCGAGTTGTTCGGCGGTTTCGATGCCTTCCGCAACGACATCGAGGCCCAGTTTGCGCGCCATTTCGATGATGGTGCAAACCAATTCGCCATCCCTGCTGTTTTCTTTCATGCGGCTGATGAAAGAGCGGTCAATCTTGAGAAACTTAATGGGCAAACGCTGTAAATAGCCTAGCGATGACTGGCCGGTGCCAAAATCGTCAACGCTAAATTCCACACCCAATTCGCCTAACTGATTTAAGACCTTGATGGCGGATTCAACGTCTTGCATGACCCCGCTTTCGGTTATTTCAAGTTTGAGATTGCCAGGCCGCAAACCAAATTCCTGTAACGCTTGGTCAATCTGTTTGACTAAATCAGGATGTGACAGTTGACTGACTGAGAGATTAACGCAAAGCGAGAGGTTTTTTGCCCAGGCAAAACCCTGTTGCCACGTTCGCAGTTGGGCGCACGACTCGCGCAAAACCCACAGTCCGAGGGGAATAATCTGTCCCGTCTCTTCGGCTAAGGGTATAAAATCATTCGGCGGCACTAAACCTCGCTGCGGATGCTCCCAACGCACCAGAGCCTCGAAGCTGCTAATGTCGCCGCTCGCTAAATCAATAATCGGCTGATAGTGCACGACAAATTCTTTGCGCTCCAAGGCTCGCCGCAAATCAGTTTCGTTTTGCAGCGCATCCAACGCTTTAACCTGCATCGAGCGTTCAAAAAGCCGATACTGTCCGTTGCCCTGGGCTTTGGCGCGATACATGGCGGTATTGGCGTCGCGCAGCATCTCTTCGGGGCGCGAATAATCGAGCGCGCTCAGGGCAATGCCGATGCTGGCCCCGGTAAATAGTTCCCTGCCGTCCAGCATAAACGGTTTTTCCAGCACTTGCCGCAAGCGTTCGGCGATGTCTATGGCGGCTTCTGTATTCTCCAGTTCTTCGAGCAGCACCGCAAATTTGTCGCCGCCCCAACGCGCGATGGTGTCGCCGGGCCGCAATACGGTGCTCAGTCGTTGAGAAATTTCTATTAACAACTTATCGCCGGATGGATACCCAAGACTATTATTGACGATTTTGAAGCGATCCAGCCCTACATAAAGAACGCCAAAAGCCGCAGCAAACCGGCGGCGGGCGCGTTTCAAGGCGAACCCTAAGCGATCCATAAATAAGGTGCGATTGGGTAGGCCCGTGAGATTATCGTGCAAAGCGTCGTGGAGCAATTGTTCTTGGGCGCGGCGATGGTCGGTGATGTCGGTTTGTGACCCAACCGCCCGCGTGACGTACCCTCGCTTGTCGCGCACCACTATCCCGCGCGCCAATACCCAACGGTAGTCGCCGCTTTTCTCGCGGATACGGTATTCGTAAGAAAAATGCTCGGTCCCGCCCTTCTTCAAACTATCCCAAGCAGCTTTCAGAGTAGCGCGATCTCCCTCATGCACACGGCTCAACAATTCTTTGGGCGAGTTTGAAACTTCCGCTTCGCTATACCCCAGCATCATTTTCCAGCGCGGCGAGTAATAGACATAGTTCGTCTCCACTTGCCAATCCCAGAGGCCGTCGTTGGCCCCGCGCGCAGCCAGGGCGTA
>JAYVJN010000117.1:0-11939 GCA_043769325.1 Acidobacteriota bacterium | reverse complement strand
CGCGCACAGGTATTGCCGCGCCCGCCGTCAATGGCGTAGGTTGCGCCGGTAATCCAGCCGGCCCGTTCCGAGGCCAGAAACAAGACCAAATCCGCCACTTCTTCGGGTGTTCCGGTGCGCCCCAAAGGATGTGTGGATTGCGAATGTTGTAGAAAAGCTGCGTAGTTTTCGTCGCTCATGCCACTCGTGCGGTGCAACGCGGTGACGACCACGCCCGGATTCACGGCGTTGACGCGCACGCCCTGGGCCGCCAGTTCCAGCGAAGCGCAGCGCGTTAATTGGTCAACGGCGGCTTTTGAAACGCAATAGGCCAGCACGCCGGGAAACGAACGCAAGCCCGTCACGCTGGAGACGTTGACGATATTGCCGCGTCGCTCAATAAGCGCGGGAGTGGCTTGTTGCATCAGGCGAAAGACCGCGTTGAGATTGATTTCCAACATCTCTTGCCAGGCGTCTTCCGTCGTGTTGGCGATGGTGCCCATTGTAATTATGCCCGCCGCGTTGACCACGATGTCCAATGCGCCAAAGCTTTCCAGCGCACGCGGCACAAGGGTTGCGGCGGCCTCGCGGTCTCGTAAATCCACTGCCAGAGGCAATGCCGCGCCACCGTTCTCCTCAATTTCCGTTACCAACGCCGACAATGCCTCCGCATTACGGCCCGCCAACGCTACCCGCGCTCCTTCGGCTGCAAAACGCAACGCGACGGCCCGCCCGATGCCAGAGGTCGCGCCCGTCACGAGCGCAATTTTACCAGTTAGTTCCATATTCCAAGTTCCAGGTTCAAGGTTCAAAGTTCAAGGTTCAAAGTTCCAGGTTCAAAGTTCAAAGTTCAAAGTTCAAAGTTCCAGGTTCAGGGTTTCTGCTTGGAACTTTGAACCTGGAACTTTGAACCAATAATAGCAGAGGCCGGCGGGAAAATCTTGCCGCCGCCTGTTATAATGCGGCGCATGGCAACTGCGCTATTGCATCATCCTATTTCCCGCGAACACGACACCGGCGAGGGCCACCCCGAACAGCCGGCGCGTTACACGACGGTTCTCGAAGCCTTACGCGGCGACGCCGAACTGTGGCCGCAACTCGTTGAAATACAAGCTCAACCCGCCCCGCGCGGCGTCGTTCAAGCGGCCCACACGCCGCAGCATTTTAAGTTTGTCGAACGCGCTGTCAAAGAAGGGCGCGGCTACATAGACGCCGACACAATACTTTCTTACCGCTCGTTTGACGCTGCGCTGCACGCCGCCGGGGCCGCTTGCCAGGCCGTTGACGCGGTGATGAGCGGCGCGGCGCGTAACGCCTTCGTCGCGGCGCGTCCGCCGGGCCATCACGCCACCGGCGATAAGGCTTCCGGCTTTTGTTTGTTCAATAACGTGGCGGTGGCGGCCCGTTACGCGCAGAACAAATACAAGGAGATTGAGCGCGTCGCCATACTTGATTGGGACGTGCATCATGGCAACGGCACGCAGGGTATTTTTTACGAAGACCCGGCGGTTTTTTTCTTCTCAATGCACCAATATCCTTGGTATCCGGGCACCGGCACGCGCAGCGAAACCGGTTACGGGGCCGGGCGCGGCGCGACGCTCAACGCGCCCTTACGCGCCCAAACGCCCGCCACCGAACAGAGGCGCGTATTTGCCGCCGCGCTGCAAGAAATCGGTGCGCGGTTTCGCCCTGATTTAATACTCATCTCGGCGGGTTTTGACAGCCATCGCGCTGACCCGCTCGGCCAGTTACGGCTGGAAAATGATGATTTCGCAGCACTTACGCACACGGTCAAGCAGTGGGCCGACGAAACCTGCGAGGGCCGCGTGGTTTCTTGTCTGGAAGGCGGTTACAACCTTGACACGCTCGGCGCAACCGTCGCCGCCCATGTCCGCGCGTTACAGCATGAAGGTTAACGACCCTTACGCAAACGAAGAGCGGGCGCAAGCGACCCTTCCAGACCTGCCAGGTCGCTGGGCCGGCTTGTAAAACTGTAACCGCATGGACGCAAACAGGATAACCTCGCCCGATGAACTACCTGGCAGGTTAGGAAGGGTTGCTTGCGCCCGCTACTGTCCTAACGCAACCGTCAACTACAACCCGTTGCGCATCATTTTCCCAAGATTTCGCTGATGACGCGGCCCGGATATGAGCCGCGCTTTTCTCCGGCCAAATTTAGCAGTGTGGGCGCGAAACTGAGGCTGTCGTAGGGTTGGTTGATGGTTGCGCCGCGTGGGACGCCGGTGTTTGCGCCGCCGGCGAACATCAGCGTGGCATGAGTTGAGTTGCGGAAAAATGAACCGTGATTGCCGCCCGGATTGAAGCCGCGCACGTCAAAATTCCAATGATTATTTGCTAACACCAACAAATCCGTTTCTGCAAGTTCGCGTTGGCGACGAAGAAAACGGCGGCGCAAGCGTTCATCAGCCTCCAGGTTGGGCGCTTCGGCATCGGTGGCAGGCGTTGTATGGCGCGTTATTTGCTCGTGTAAACCGATGAATCCATTAGAATAAACGGTGCGATGCAGTGCGTTGAGCCAGGTCGCGTCATCGTGCCACTCGTCAAGAAATTGCGCACGGTTTGAAACAGCAAGTTTGGCGTCTTCCCAGATGCGCAAGGGGAAATCCTTTTGCCAGGCGGCGCGGGTGAACGTCGCCAAGCCGTCGGCGTTTTGCGTCAGGCCAGTGACGGGCACATAACGCAAATTGAGTTTGCCGTCTGTATCTGTGCGGGCGAGGATGAGCGCTTGCCGTTCCGCGCCGCCGTAAAGCCAGACGACTTGGGCATCAAGCGGGCCGAAATCGCGCAATGCGACGCCAAAATTTTCCGTCGGCAAACGCAGCGCGACGAAATCCACCGGACGATTGCCGACGCCCGCCTGGACGTTGTTACGCACCGTGCGCGTGGCGAGTAAATCTAAGTAATCAATGTGTTTGAAGCTACGTTCAGGGTTAAAAGAGCCGTCGGTATCAAAGACTAAACCGGCTGCATCCAGACCCACGACATAGTTTTGCAGTTGATGAATGCTGTTCGCCGGGCCGAGCGATTGTTTGGCGATGAGGTCAGGAATGCGCCATTTTTCGGGGCGAAAGTTCTCGCGGTTAAGCGCGAGCAAGTTGGCGAGCGTCCGCGCATATTCGCTGTAATCCGCAATATTTTGGCGCAACAAATCCCAACGCACCCACACACGGCGCGCTTCTTTGTCTAAACCCAAATCGCGGTCTTGCAAAGTAAACTTTTCCGGCGAGGGTTGCGCCGCCACCAACTGCGCTTGTTTTTCCAGGTCGCGTTGCAAAACCGCTAGTTCTTCACGCAATTCACTAAGTAAACGCATCCATTCGGGCCGGCGTTGGTCTAGCGTGTCAAAAAAAGCGTCAATCAACGCGCCGCGACGGGGCCGCGCCAGACTCTTTTGTTGTAACTGTTGCAGCAATATATGAAGCACATTTAAGTCGCTGTTACGCAAATGGATAGCGGCCCGTTCATTGCCGTCGAAATCGAGCACAGCCGTCGGGTAATCTGTGCTTTGGCCTTTGAGATAGTTAGAATCGGGCGTGGTCGTCGTGATAAGCGGCACGAGCGGGTAGATGCCTTTGAGCGAATAATCCAACAATAACCGCCGTTTGGTAATGACGTGATGCCCGCCGCCTTCTACGCTGCCCAGCATTTTTACGAGGTTATAGCCTTGGCTGTAAATCTTCGCGTCGGAGTTGAAGCCATGATCGGAAACTAACACGAGCGCGGTGTCGGCGGCGAGCGGCGACTTTTGCATAGCCGTCCAGATGCGTCCGATGATTGCGTCTAAGTCTTGCAACGCAAAGAGATGCGCTTCCCTATCGCGGTTGTGGTGGGCGGCGTGGTCAAAGTGCGTTTCGTAGTAATCAACGTAACGGATATTGGGGTCGTCAAGTTTGGCGATAAGGTCTCGTTCCAGTTGGCTTTGTACCAGATTGCGCCCTGTAATGCCCAAAACCCACTCGCTGATAAGGTCGGACACCGGCTCTTTGGCTTTTTCCGACAAAGCGCGTTGCAACGTGCTCCAACGCACCCCGCGCTGATAGAGTTGGAAACTTTGCAAGCGTTGTTCGTAGGGAAATGCGTCGAGCAGCAAAGGCAGTTTGAGCGCGTCCAAGACCTCTACACCCGGCATATCCACGCGGGTATCGCGGGCGTTATTGACGTAGAGCGGGAGGAAATTCAGGTAATCGTAGGAATGCAGCGTAAGGCGGTCAAACTCAACATTGCCTTTTATTTGCAGGTGCTGGCCGGTATCCAGCAACGACCACGAAGGCCCCGAAAGGCTCATGCCCCGCGTGTAGAAATTGGCGAGACGCGCACCGTTACGGTAAAAGACTTCGTCAATCCAGGGCAGAAGGCTTTTGCCTGTGCGCGGGTCGCGTTCACGCACGAAACCATCAACCTCCGCATCCGGCAAGCCATCAACTTTGATAACTACCAAACGCTTGGCTTGCGCCCAGGCCAACCCGCTAAACAACAGTAAAACAGCCAAGACAGCTAACCGGCGCATCGCGCCCGCCGTCCACTGCCCACCGCCCACTGCCCACGGCCCACTGTTTCTCATTGCAAACCAACCTCACGGTTGATGGCTTTGGCGTCTGCGGGCGCGATGCGTTGGGCTTCGCGCACTGATTGGCGCAGGTATTCCGCGCTCAAGGCGCGGGCCGGCGCGTCCGTCGGGCTGGCGCGGTAAATTTTGAGCAGTTCGTTTTTGGCGGTTTCGTTATTGATGCGATAGAGCGATGACACACACAAGCGTCGCGCTTCGTCGTCTTGCGTGCGGGCAAAGATGGCGGCGACGGTTTGCGCCGTCTTTTTGCCGCCGTAGCGGTTATTGTTCGCCATAAACTGCAATGAACGGCGCACGTCGTTGATGTCCCAGACCACTTCAACGCGCGGCGTGGACTTGACTACTTCACGCAAAAAGCGTTCGTGGTAATCGAAACGCCGGCTCATGTCTAACTTTTCTAAGAGCTCCGGCGTGGCCTTTTCGCGCCGCACATACAAGCCGAAAGTCAATAAATTCAAGGTTTTGAAAGCAACCTGCGCGGGCTTGCGGTGATTGAGCGGCACCATTTCGGCGCGGCGGTCACGGTCAATTTGCGCCGCCAAACCATCGGGCCGGGCTGCGTAATTGAGCAACGCCTGATACTGCGCCAAAGCTAGTCTGTTTTCGGCTGCGGAGTCATTTTCCAGTGGGTTGACCGCAACTTTTTCCAACCGTCCGGCAATGTCGCTTTCCAGTTCCGGGTCAAGCGACGCGCTCAATGAAAGCAGTAGTTTGAGTTGCGCGTAGGCGCGAAAACGAGACGGTTGATTGATGTCCAGGCCGCGCCGTCCCGTCACGAAATCATAGACGGTGCGGCCTACAAAAAAAGGCAAATCGCCAAATACGCTGGACGAAACGGCCAGAATATTCCGCGCTGAGTCTTCCAGTAAACGGCGCGACAGTTCGCGTTTTTTCGCGTTTTGGTTGTCGCGGAAATCCACTAAAAGAATGGGAATCTTTGGATGGTCGAGACCGTAAACCGCTAAAGGTATCATCTCAACAGCGCGCGCGCCGGGCGTTTCGGCGGCAACCTGGCGATTATCAGCATCGTAATAGCGCGTTTCACGGTAGCCGTTCCATTGGCGCAACCTCTTATCTTTCCAAGGGTTAGCAAAATTCAGGAAACGCCCGTCCCAACGCCGCCCGGCATTCTTCGCCAAATCATCCGCCGCCACCCAAACGAGGGCGTGGGTCGCGCTGCCGTCGGGCATGGCCAGCGGCTCAAAATATAGCCCTTCGGCCTCGCTGCGTTGGCGCAACAGTTCCCAGTTATGCCCGCGCGTGTCACGTTCCGCGACGATGCGTTGTTGGTTTGCCTGGCGATAATAAGTGTCGTTGACAAACCCGCTGAAACGATTGGTGGAAAGCGACAGTTTGGCCTGTAACTCACGCATCTCCGTTACGTTGAGGGCCGGTTGCGCGCCGGTTTCAGCTTCGTAAAGCGTCAGGGCCGCCAACGCCCGGGCAATTTGCGCCCGCTGATACTCGCCCGCGTTGCGTTGGTAAGTCCGCGCCGAAGCCCGCACCGCTACGCCCGCCGGATCAAACAAAAGATTTTGCAGCGCGAACCATAAAATCTGGCGGGTAAACGAGTTGCGCGTGCTGTTCACGTCAAACAAAGCGGGCGGGGCCTTGTTCGGGTCAACTTTCGTCCGGTTGCCCACGCGCCCGTATAGAAACGGCACGGCGGAAGCGACGCGCTGCATAAAGGTCGGGCGTGTGGCCGACAGCAACCAAACGTAGCGCAAGCGGTCATTCTCCGGCACCTTGTCGCCCAGAGTGTCGCGCAGCACGCTCAACAGAGGGATTTCGGTTTCGGGGCCATCAGTTTGGCGCGTTTTGCCGAAAATCGTCAACAACTCCGCGCCGCCGGCGACGGGTTTGCGTTCCAAGCGAAACGCCGGGCCTTTGGCGACAGTGTTGACATCTTCGTTCGGGCTGTGCGCAAAGGTCTGCGCTGCGCCAAATGGAGCGCAGAGTGCGCACAGCACCAGTAAAATCAATAATCTTGCTGTGAAAGAATTCCTCAACATAGTCCCATGCTCGTAAGTGTTTTTGGTTAATCGCTCATCGGCGCAACAAAATCTCTGCGCCGGTTGTAAAAAAAATGCGGCTACGGCGGCTGAAAATTGCGCCTCCGCTTACTTTCCATTTAGTTATTGGCAACTCGCGTGCCACTTTGCGCTGTCTGATGCGGCCCAGGCAAAAAAAGTTTCTTGAAAATTTGCCATCGCCGTCAGTTTGTAATCTTCTCCATAAACTAACCTCGCTGCGGGCCGATAAGGACACTTTTGCGATTGTCCCAGCAACTATACTGTCAACGGGAATAATTTGCAGAAGCCCGCACGCAGTAAGGGCGAAACACACTTGACGAAGTGCGTGTTTCTGCATTAGTCAAAAACTCAATTTATGACCGTTCAAGGTGTACCAAAGACGCGGGAAAAGCACCCACAGTTAATCATAACGTAAAAACGCGCTCCAGGTTTCCCTTAAAAAGCGCGTCATTTTGTACAGTTATCCAAAATTTTGTACGTTTACTCTGCTCCATCCAACTGGAAAATTTTCACTGCCGGAACCGGCCCCAACAAGATAGTGACGAAAGGTTGACGGATTTTTTGCAGGTTTGTTAGGTAGGCGTCGTTGCTAAAATAACGGCGGCCCCGCGCCACAATGACGAAATCGCCGGTGCTAAGTTGTTGGCGGGCTGCATTATCAGAGAGTGAAACCGCGACTAAATCATTGCGTCCGGCACGGTTAGCGTAATAAGTAAAAAGCCCTGGGGTTTCGCTGGCAACGCGCGCGCCGGGCCGGGCGCGGCGCGCAATTTCTGCCGCCGCTTGGGGTATATTAGCATCATAAAACTCATCGTGTGGGAAATAATCCCCGGCGCGTTGCCAACCGCCGCCCAAAAAATTGGTGTAAAGCCGGTAGTGCGGCCCGACGGATGCCGCCGCGTAAGCCGGGGCCAGCAAAACGGCGGAGATAATCGTGGCGTAGGCATAGCCCGCGTAATTGTTGTTGCGCGCACGGATTTTGAGCCAACGGCCCGCCAGCTTCGCCAGGTAATCCAAGCCAACCGACGCCACAATTAACACGACGGGCAAGGCCATCGTGAAGTAGCGCGTGAACTTACCGCCCATCACTGTAAATGGCACGAACCAATAAAAGAGCCAGAAAATGACGAAAAACCGCCCCACGCCGAGCATCTTGCGGCGAAACAATAACGGCAAACCTGCGATAAAAGAAATTACTACCGGCGCGGGGATTTTCAAGCCCAGAAAGACGTAGTAAAAATACCAGGGCGAACCCTTAAACCACAGCGAAACTTGGTTGCGGTAAAGCTGGCCCATAAATTCGTAGGCGTCGTGGCCGATGCGTTTTTCGCCGGCGAAGATTTTCATCTCGTGCCAGGTGCCCGGCAGCAAAATCGTCGGGTTGCAGACAAGAAACGCCGCGCCCATAACCCCAAAGAACATGAGCCACTTAACCTTGCCAAACCGCCAGCGTGTGCGCGGATGGTTTTGGAAAACGTAGTAATAACTCGCGCTGATGGCGATAAAATGCGGCAGATATTTCGACGCCATCATCGCCCCGAAAGCCGCCCCCGCCAGCCAGTAATATCGTTCGGGCTTCGTTGCCCCGGCTTCAGCTACGCGCTGTCCGCGCAGCCAAAAGACGTTCGCCAACAAGAAAAAGAAGATGTAAAAGGTGTCCTCTTTGGCGATGCGGTTAAAGCCAATCGCGCTGGGGTCTAAGGCCCATAACACGGCTGCTATCAGACCAATGCGCGGGCCGAATAGTTGCGCCGTGACCAAGAATAAGAGCAACGAAGTAAAGGCTCCAAACAGCGCGGCGGGCAGGCGCAGCGACGCTTCTACTGACATTTGCCAACCCAGGGGCGCGATATTATTCCAGCGTTCCCCCGCCGCCGTGCTGACGGTCAGCAAGGCTTTCATCAAAAACGGATGTTCGCCGTTGGTTGATGTCAACCCTTTCTCGCGGTATTCCTGCGTGGCGACGAGTTTGTTCAGTTCGTCCTCGCTCAAGCCCTCCGCGCCCAACTGCGCGGCGCGGAAACCAAAGCCCGTCAAGACGATAAACGCCAGCACCGCCAACAAAAGCGCGCGGTTGCCCACGCGCAAATGTGACTCATGTAATAGGTTTGGGGCCACTCCAAGGGCCGCCGCCGTTTCCGTCAAAAGATGTTTCTCCTTGAAGCATAAATCATCTGCGGAACACGCGAAACACACGGAAAAATCTCTTTTTTTTCGCGTGTTCTGCGTGTTCCGCAGATGATTATTCAGTTTGGCTAATCAAAATCCGGCATCCGTGATGATTTTGCTGTCCATCTTGGGCGCGTATTTTTTGGCTATGTCGCGTATTTTGTTGCCGTCGCCGATGAGGACGAAGACGAGGTTTTCCAACGGGTAGTACTGTTTGATAATGCGTTGCGCATCGGCCAGGGTCATGGCGTCAATCTTGGCGTAATAGTCGTTTATTTCGCCGTCGCCGAGTCCGTAAAACTCGTTGAGCATTAAGGTTCGCGCCAATTGGTCAGTCGTTTCAACGCTGGTGGGAAATTGGCCTTTGATGTAGTTTTTGGCGGATTTCAACTCGTCTTCGGTGATGCCCTTTTCGTGCAGCCGCTTGAGGATGTCAAGCGCGAGGTCAAGGGCCTTTTCCGTCGTAGCGGTCTGCGTATAGCTTGAAATGACAAACGGGCCGGGCTGCCGGTTGAGCGAAAATGACGAACGCGCGCCGTAGGTCAAGCCGGTTTTGATACGCAGTTCGCTGTTGAGCATCGAGGTGAAACGCCCGCCAAACAGCGTGTTGACGACATTTATCGGCACGCGGTCTTGATTCGTGCGGGCCACGCCGACATTGCCAATGTAAAAATAGGTCTGCACCGTATTGGGCTTGTCCACGAGCAGAAGTTTTTTGCCGACGAAAGGTTTGGGCGCGGCGGTTTCAGGTTGCACGGCGTCGCCGGGCAAATCCACTACGGTCATCGGCTTACCACCTTTCTTAGCTGGTGGAATGGTGCGGGTCATCATTTCCCCGCCCCATGAGCCGAATTTGGCGTTGAGTTTGGCTTCCATTTCGGCGGTGTTGAAATCACCCACAACAGTCAAAATCGTATTAAACGCTCGATACTTCTCGCTGTAAAACTTAACAATATCATCGCGGGTGATGTTTGCCAGCGATTTTTCATCGCCGCCGGCGGGCCGTCCGTAAGGGTGCGCGCCGAAAAGATAGGCGTTAAAGTATTGCCCGATGACGGCTTGCGGGTTGTCTTTGGCGGCTTTGATGCCGTTGCTGCTCTGCGTCAGGGCTTTTTTTACTTCGTCTTCGGGAAACGTCGGATTTAAGAGCGTGTCGGCCAAAAGGTCGAGTCCTTTGTCGAGGTCTTTCTTGACAAACTCCGCGCTGCCGCTCGTAAAATCCAACCCCGCGCCCGCGCCTAGGCCGCCACCGATGAAATCCAGTTCGTTGGAAATCTGGTCAGCCGTGCGCGTTTTCGTGCCTTTGCGGAGCAGTCCGGCGGTCAATCCCGCCACGCCCTCTTTGCCTGCCGGGTCTGAGACAGTGCCGGCCTTGATGAGAAAGCTGAAACTCACCAAAGGCACTTCCGTCTGTTCCATGAGCAGCACGGTCATGCCGTTTTTCAACACAACTTTCTTATACGGAGGCAATTTAAGCCCAGCACTTTGTGACCACGCGGGCACTACCAGAACAATAGCTAATAACAAGCAGTTAATAATTAGGCTGAACAATCGCGTCTTGGGGCGGGCGGGCGCCGTTTTCGTTGCATGACCGTCAAATATATCCTGTGTCTGTTGTTTCTTCATTATTGTTTACCCCCTTCGGTTTCCGGTATGACGGTGGCGACGGTGCGGTTTTTGTCGCTGAAATACTGTTTTGCCACGCGCTGCACATCGGCTTTGGTGACCTTGGCGTAATCATCCGCCGCGTTGAAGAGTTTGTTGTAGTCGCCGAAAAAGACCTCGTAAGTGCCGATGGCGTTGGCTTTACCGTTGATGGTTTTCATCGTGCGGTAAAAGTCGGAGAGCAGTATGTTTTTGGATTTTTCCAGTTCCGCGTCCGTCACGCCGCCGGTTTTCACGCGGTCAAGTTCTTCGTAGATGGCTTTTTCCACCGCTTCGGGCGCGACGCCGGCTTTGGGTTGCGCGGCAATGGTAAATAATGTCGGGTCAAACGCTTCATCCGCGCCGCCGAAAATGGAGAGGGCGAGTTGGTCTTTATCAACGACGCGCTGGTAAAGCCGCGAACTCTGGCCGCGCAAGACTATGGTGTTAAAGACTTGCAGCGCGTAATAATCGGGGTGTTTGTTGGCGGGAACGTGATAGCCGATGCCCAACACCGGCAAGTTGGCCTCTTTTTTGATGACGACGCGGCGTTCGCCTTGCTGTTCCGGTTCGGTGGTGGTGACGGGCGGCGGCGGGTCGTGGGCTTCGATGGGTTCGATATATTTTTGCGCCAGCCGCACGATTTCCTCTTGTTTCACCGCGCCGACGACAACCATCGTCGCGTTGCTGGGCGAATAACCCATGCGGAAATGGTTCTTGAGGTCTTCCATCTTCCAGTTTTCGATGTCCACCATCCAACCGACGACGGGCCACTGGTATGGGTGCGCGGTGTAAGCGGCGGCGTTAAGTTGTTCAAAGACCGCGCCATATGTGCCGTCTTCGCCGTTGCGCCGTTCGCTGGCGACGACGCCGCGTTCGGAATCTACAATTTTCGGGTCAAAGGCCAGGTTTTGAATGCGGTCGGCCTCTAAATCGAAGATTAGTTCCAACGCGCTGGGCGGAAACCAATCCTGATAGACGGTCACGTCGTTGCTGGTATAAGCGTTGTTCGCGCCGCCGTTGGCTTCCATCACCTGGTCAAACGCGCCGGGGCCATACTTCTTTGCGCCGTTGAACATCATATGCTCAAAAAAGTGCGAAAGGCCCGTCGTGCCGGGCCGCTCGTTGCGCGAACCGATACGGTAAAAGATGTACAGCGCGACACTCGGAATCGAGTTGTCTTCCTGCACCAAGATTTTCATGCCGTTTTTCAGCGTGTGCGTCTTGACCGCGAATTTCTGCGCCGTAGCGACGGAAACCAGGCCACTTAACAAACACGCAATTACCGCCAAACTTCTGATTGACTTCATTTTGCTCTCCCTCTAAAAAATGGCTAAAGCTGCTCTCGTGTAAACACCGCCCAAGCCTTGCCTGTGACAATAAAACGGCCCGCGCTTTATTTCAACCATTGATTATTGATTGCGCCTCGAAGCCAGTGGCAGTAAGCAGAGGCAGTAGGCAGCAACTACTTCCTACTGCTTACTGTCCGCTGGCGAAGCGCGAAGGTCGCGTCATTGGCGCAGACC